>JAFASB010000348.1 GCA_019244985.1 Acidimicrobiia bacterium
CCGGCGGGCAGCGCGGCCCAGAGCAGGCGCAGGCGCAGACGGCCACCGCGCACAGCATGGATCAAGACCATGGCCACGGCTCCGACCCACAGTCGGTGGAAGGCGAGGGTGAGGCCGTCGACGCGATCGGCGGACTTGGCGAGGACACTCGCCGCGCCCCACATGAGCACCGCGGTCAGCGCACCGAAGGTGCCCGCGGCCGAGTACGACGGCTTAGGCGAGGGCGACGCGCTCGTAGAGGGTCGTGCGCTGCTCAAGGGGACGGCCGAGCGGTTCGACGATCTCCCGGAACGCCTCCTCATCCATGCGCTGACCGTGTGAAGCGCCGGCGGCGCGGGAGATGTTCTCGTCCATCAGTGTGCCGCCCAGGTCGTTGGCACCCGCGGTCAGAACCTGGCGAGCGCCGCTCGCCCCGATCTTCACCCAGGAGACCTGCACGTTCGTCACCCACGGGTAGTAGGCGATCCGTCCGACGGCGTGCATCAGCAGTGCCTCGCGGAACGTGGGGCCGCGGCGCGACTTCTTCTGCAGATAGATCGGCGCGGCCATGTGGACAAACGGCAGCGGTACGAACTCCGTGAACCCACCCGTTTCCTGCTGCAGCGCCCGTGTGCGCACGATGTGACGGGCCCAGTGCACGGGCCGCTCGACGGTGCCGAACATGATCGTGATGTTCGAGCGGAGCCCGATCGAATGCGCCGTGCGGTGCGCGTCGAGCCACTCCTCGGTGTCGACCTTGTCGCGGCAGATGATCTGGCGGACCTCGTCGTCGAGGATCTCCGCTGCGGTGCCCGGAAGCGTCTTCAGACCGACGTCCATCAGGCGCCGGAGATAGTCGGCCAACGGCTCGCCCAGACGGCGGGCGCCTTCGGTGACCTCCAACGCCGTGAAGCCGTGCACGTGGATCCCGGGCGCCGCTTCCTTCACGGCGCGGCAGACGTCGACGTAGTAGTCGCCGTCGAAGCTCGGATGGATGCCGCCCTGCAGGCACACCTCGGTGGCGCCCATGGCCGCGGCCTCGGCGACGCGACGTTGGATCTCCGACAGATCCAGAAGGTACGGATCGCCGCGGAGATTCAGTGACAGTGGGCCCTTCGAGAACGCGCAGAACCGACACTTGAAGGTGCAGACGTTCGTGTAGTTGATGTTCCGGTTCGAGACCCAGGTGACGGTGTCGCCGACCGCGCGCCGGCGCAGGTCGTCGGCGACCTCGGCGACGGCTGCCACCTCGGGGCCCCGGGCGGAGAACAGGGTGACGATCTCCTCGACGTCGACGGTCTGGCCCATAAGGACGCCGGCGAGCACTTCGCCGACGGCACCGCCCGCTCTTGCGGCCGACGGCAACAGGGTGGGGGGCGCGACGTCGGCGCCGGAGTACCAACGGTGGTCGTCGCGTCCGAGGCCCTCGGCGTCGGCACGATCCATCACCGGGAACTGCATCGCGGGATCGAGCCAGCGCGCGGCATCGTGCACATACGTCGGGTAGATCGTCAGTCGCGGCGCCAACACGAATCCATGCGCCTCTGTGACGTCGCGCAGCCGGTCGAGCGCGGGCCACGGGCGCTCCGGGTTGACGTGGTCGGGGGTCACCGGCGATACGCCGCCCCAGTCGTCGATGCCGGCTTCGAGCAGGGCGCCGAAGTCCTCGGTGAGGTTCGGCGGCGCCTGCAGGTGGACGTCGGCGGGCAACACCAGGCGGGCGGCGGCGATCGTCCAGAGGAACTCCTCGTCGGGACACGGCGGCGCCAGGTGCATGGCCGTGCCTGCCTTCGGCAGGAAGTTCTGGACGATGACCTCTTGCACGTGCCCGTGGCGCTCATGGCTCTCGGCAATGGCGGTCAACGCCTCGAGCCGGGACGCGCGCGACTCGCCGATACCGACGAGGACTCCGGTGGTGAACGGGATCGCCAGGTCACCCGCGGAGTTCAACGTGGCTAGCCGGCGCTCGGGCGTCTTGTCGGGCGATCCCCGGTGGCAGTCCAACGCCGGGTCGAGCGACTCGAGCATCATTCCCTGCGACGCCGACACCGCGCGCAGGGCTGCGAGCTCGTCCGCGTACAGGGCCCCGGCGTTGGCGTGGGGGAGCAGGCCCGTCTCCTCGACGACCAGTCGGCACATGGCGACCAGGTACTCCACGGTGCTGGCGTATCCGTGGTCGGAAAGCCAGGTGGCGGCCGCCGGGTAGCGCAGCTCGGGGCGCTCGCCCAGCGTGAACAGCGCCTCGTGGCACCCTGCGTCGGCGCCATGACGCGCGATCGCCAGCACTTCGTCCGGCGACAGGTACGGCGACTCGAGGCGGGCGGGTGGCTGGGCGAACGTGCAGTACCCGCACCGGTCGCGGCACAGCTGCGTCAGGGGAATGAAGACCTTGGGCGAGTACGTGATACGTCGCGCGGTCGCCGCGTCGCGCACGGCAGCGGCCTGGCCGAGGAGCTCGTCGAGCGGCGTAGCCAGCAGGTCGGCGGGCACGCCCGTCACCCTAGGTCCCGCCGACGCCATACACGCGGGCCGGCGTCAGCAGCACCGCGGCGCGGCGCTCGGAGGCCATCACCGGGTCGTACTCGTCGAAGTCGTCGTGGGTCCCGCCCGCAGCCGTGAAGATCTCACGCAGCAACAGTCGCTGCCGTTCGGCGTCGATGACCTTGGCGACGAAGCGGCGGATCCGCACAGTGTCGACGGCGGCCGTCAGGTGCGATCCGCCATCTTCTTGGCCAGATCCTGCTCGAGCTTGGCGTCGAACGGCGAGCCGGCGTTGGTGGTCTCGAGCGTCACCTCGGCGCGCCCGGCTCGGAAGACGATGAAGTCCACGTAGACCGGGACGTTCGTGCCCGCCAGAGGGATCGTGAAGCTGGCCTGGTATGCCGCGGTGCCGTCCTTCAACGCGGGGAAGACCAGTTGCTGCACGGTGAGGTTGGCCGGCGTGAACCCGCTCGGCAGCCGCTCCTTGAGCACCGGTTCGAGGGCCTTCTGGAGGCACCCGGTGGCATTGCCGGTCTGGAACCCGGCCAGATCGGCGCTCGCCTGACCATCGGTCTGCGCGATACGGGCCTCGGATCTGGCGTTCGTGGTCTGGCCCTTGCTGAAATCGTCCGAGTTCGCGTCGGCGCTCGTCGACGTGGTGATGTCGCCGACCCCGAGGCACTGTCGGAGCTGGCGGACGCCGGCCGTCTGGCTGGGGTCCGCAGCGTGGGGCTGGCTGCTCCACCCCGCCGGGAAGTCACCCTTCTGGAGCACGATCCTTTCCGCGAGGGCCTTGTCCCCGCCCGGGCTCGCCTTGGGAGCGGTCTTGGATCCGCCGCCACCGCCGCACGCACCCAACGCACTGATCGAGAGCACGGCGGCGACGAGGACTGCCGCGGAGCCGGTGCGCACGTCAGCCTTGGCCGGCGGCCGCGGGATCGACGAGCCACAAC
The DNA here is from genome assembly GCA_019244985.1 of Acidimicrobiia bacterium. Lineage (GTDB taxonomy): Bacteria > Actinomycetota > Acidimicrobiia > Acidimicrobiales > AC-14 > CADDZP01. Next base: position 3,414 of record JAFASB010000348.1, read on the forward strand.
ACGTGGTCGCCTGCGATGTGCGACGCCGGCATGGCGGGATCCCCGTCGCGTACCCGTGCGAACGCCTCCCGCTTCTCCTCGCCCTCGACGGTGACGATCACCAGTCGTCCCCGTGCGATCGCAGAGAACGTGAACGTCATGCGTTCGTGGGGGTTTCGCCCGTGGGGGTCGCTGTTCATGACCACGAGACGACCGGGGTCGGCGTCGAGTCCGGCGGAGTCAGGGAACAGCGATGCCGTGTGCCCGCACGGACCCATCCCGAGATGGATCACGTCGAACTTGCCGACCTCGGCCACCCGCTGCTGGTACGGGTCGGGGCCCTCTTCGCAGCGCATCGGGTAGACGGCGTTGGCGGCGCCCACCCGTTGCAACAGCGCCTCGCGTACGAGACGCTCATTGGAGTCGGGGTCCTCGGGGGCCACGCACCGCTCGTCGCCCCAGTAGATGTCGACCTGCCACCAGTCGATCTGGTCGGCGCCCTCGGCCGCGAGGCGCTCGTAGCAGCGCCGCGCCGTGTCCCCGCCCGACACGGCAAAGTTGAACGCCTCGTCGGGCCGGCTGTGGAAGGCCTCGATCACCCGCTCGGAGAACTCGGCAGGCACGTCGTCGACGAGGAGCAGCTCTCCGTTCAACCGAGGAGCCCCATCGCCGCGGCGAGTGCCGCCTCGTACGTCTCGTTGTGGCCCATGTGACCGAGGGCGTCGGCCAGCGAGCGAGACTGCCATTCCTCGCCGATCTGGACCTTCTGCTGAAACGACGGGCCGTCGTCGATCTCGACCGAGGCGTCGATCACCCGTTCTTCTCCCTTCCGCACGACCTCGAAGCGCCCCCGCCGGCCTTCGTGGCTCGCCACCAGCTTTATTGACAAATGCTCGGCGTCGCCAAGATGGACCACCGAACGGGGGAGGTCGAGGCGGCTCATCACCCACCCTGCGAGCAGATGTCGGGGGCCCGGATGGCCGGTGACCTCGAGGTTGTGGACGTCGCGGAGGAACGGCCGGTACATGTGGCCCTCGAACAGCCCGGCGAACAGGTTGCGCCACGGCTTCAGCCGCCACCACGACAGGTCGGTGATCGCGACGCGGTGGATCAAGGAGTGGAGTCGGGACAGGGCGTCCGCCTGCCAGCCGACGACGCGGGTGTCGACCACGACCCGGTCGGCGGTCTCGAGGAGGGGATCGCCCTTGCTCGGGATGCTGCTCGGCAGCCATACGGCGACCGGCAGGTTGGGCAGTGTGAACGGAAGGACGAGCGAGTCGAGGTGGTACCGCGCCGGCCCGTGGCAGCCGATCACCATCTCCTCGACGGCGATTTGGCGCCCGCCCCGTTCGACGACGCACACCGACACTGCGGCGTCGAGCCGGCTCTCGGTCTCCTCCTCGTCGTTCAGGACGAGGACCAGGGTGCGCGATGGATGACGGGCGCCCAAATGACGCACGACGTCGAGATGCTCGCTGGCCTCGTCGGCGCTCCCGACGACGATCACGAGCGTGAGGACGCTCGTACGCAGCGCGGCGCGCTCCTCGTGGCGTCGCAACTCGGAAAGGGCGCGCTCCACCTGGGCGGCGGTGACATTGTCCGCCTCCCACGACCCGATGGTGTCGAACGGGACCGACGGCGTGACGGCCGCCTGCGTCTGGGTCATCGCCTTACGGCCTGCGCCAGCGCCGACCGTCGGCTTCGAGGAGCTCGTCGGCCTCCCGCGGCCCCCACGTGCCGGCCTCGTACTTGGCGACGGGGACGTCGTCGTTTTCCCACGCCTGCAGCAGCGGGTCGACGATGCGCCATGCCCGCTGCACTTCGTCGCTTCGGATGAACAGGGTGGCGTCCCCGCTCAGGGCGTCGAGCAGTAGCCGCTCGTAGGCATCGGGCGTCTCCTCGAGGAAGGCGGCACCGTAGAAGAAGTCCATGGAGACCGATCGGATCCGGAACGCTTGCCCGGGGATCTTGGCGCCGAACCGAAAGCTGATGCCCTCGTCGGGCTGGATGCGCAGCACGAGGGAGTCGGCCTCGAGGTCCTCGACCTGCTTCAAGTGGAACGGCAGGTGCGGCACCTTGTGGAACTGCAGGGCGACCTCGGTGACCCGCTTGGGGAGGCGCTTGCCGGTGCGGACGTATACGGGCACGCCGGCCCACCGCCAATTGTCGACCTTCAACTTCATGGCGACGTAGGTCTCTGTCGTGCTGTGCGGATCGACGCCTTCTTCGTCTCGGTATCCGGCGACCTCTTCACCGCCGACCCAGCCGCGCGTGTACTGGGCGCGGACGACCTGGGTCTTGACCTTCTCGGCGTCGAGGATCTCGACCGCCTTCAGCGCCTTCACCTTCTCGTCGCGGATGCCGTCGGCGTCGAAGGTCACCGGCGGCTCCATGAGCGTCATGGCAAGGACTTGCATCACGTGGTTCTGCACGATGTCGCGCAGGGCGCCCGCCTGCTCATAGAAGCTGCCTCGGTGCTCGACACCGAGCGACTCGGCGACGGTGACCTGGATGTGATCGACGTAGCGACGGTTCCAGATGGGCTCGTAGGTCGCGTTGGCGAACCGCAGGGCGAGGACGTTCTGGACCGTCTCCTTTCCGAGGTAGTGGTCGATGCGGTACACCTGGTTCTCGTCGAACGCCTCGTGCACGACGCGGTCGAGCTCGAGGGCGCTCTGCAGGTCGTGGCCGTAGGGCTTCTCGATGACGATGCGGCTGAACGCGTTCTCCGACGAGGAGCGGCTCAGACCGCGGTCCTTCAGGCCGTTGATCACGGTGGGGAAGGTCGACGGCGGCGTGGCCAGATAGAAGAGGCGGTTCTCGGCAGTGCCCCGCTCGCGGTCGAGCTCGTCGAGCACTTCCTTCAGGCGGTCGAAGGTCGCGGCGTCGTCGTAGTCACCGGCGACGTAGCGGAAGGCGCCGACGAACGAATCCCAGACGTGCCGAGCCTCGGGCCCGCCGCCACCACCCTTCTCGACGAGCTCGCGCATCCGCTCCCGGAAGTCGTCGTCGGTCATCTCGGTGCGGGCGACGCCCACGACCGCGAACCCGGGCGGCAGCAACCGCCGCACGGCGAGGCGCTCGATGGCGGGCATGAGCTTGCGGCTGGTGAGGTCACCCGACGCGCCGAAGATCACGAACACTGCCGGGGGAGCCGGCCGGTCCTCGGGGTCGGCGAGGGGATTGACGTCGTCGGCCGCGGCCGTCGGGTTGGAAGACATCAGCTCGACGCCGCCGGCTCGCCCGCCGCCTGCGCGCCCGCCCCCTGCTCCTTGTCGCCTTCCCTGTTCACCTCGGCGGCCGCGGCCTCTTCGAAGAACTTGTGGCCGCCGAACTGGTTGCGCAGGGCAGCGATGATCTTCGCCGCGAACGAGTCGGGTTCCCGCGACTGGAAGCGTTCGAACAGCGAGATCGCCATCACCGGAGCTGACACACCGCGGGTGATGGCTTCTTCGATGGTCCATCGACCTTCGCCGGAATCCTCGATGTAGCCGCGGATCTTGCTGAACTCGTCGTCGTTCTTCAGCGCCAGTTCGGTGAGGTCGAGGAGCCAGGAGCGCACGACCGAGCCGTAGCGCCAGATCGACGCGATCTCGTGCAGGTCGAGGTTGAACTCGTCAGCGCTGTGCATGAGGGCGAACCCTTCGGCGTAGGCCTGGAGGAGGCCGTACTCGATGCCGTTGTGCACCATCTTGACGAAGTGACCGGCGCCGACCGGCCCGACGTGGGCGTACCCGCCGTCGGGGGCCAGGGCAAGGAAGATCGGCTCCACCTGCTTCACGGCCTCGGCATCGCCGCCCACCATGAGGCAGTAGCCCTCCTTGAGCCCCCACACGCCGCCGGAGACGCCGGCATCGATGAAATGGATGCCCTTGTCGGCGAGCGTGTTCGCGTCGCGCATGGCGAGCTTGTAGTTGGAGTTGCCGCCGTCGACGATGATGTCGCCCTTCTGCAGCAGGTCGCCCAGCTGCGTGATCGTCGATTCGGTGGGATCGCCCGAAGGCAGCATCACCCACGCGGCGCGAGGTGGCTCGAGCCTCTGCACCAGCTCCTCGAGCGAGCCGACGCCGATGGCGCCTTCGGACTCGGAGGCTTTGACGTTCTCGGCGTCGCGGTCGTAGGTGACGACCTCGTGTCCGTGCTTCATCAGTCGGAGGGTCATGTTCGCACCCATGCGCCCAAGGCCGATCATCCCGATCTTCACGAGCCGGTTCCTCTCATGAGACCTCCTTCAGGTCGTTCACCTCGACGCGCAGGGCGCGCCGGCCGTGGGACTGCAGGCTCTGGAGATCGCCGATGGCCTGGGCGTCGATCAGCGTGCCGAAGTCGTACGGATGGTCGGGGATCTCGACGTGCACGGTGGCGGCGCGGGGTGCGATCTGCACGGCCACGACCTCGTTGGGCCCGCCCTTGTGCAACTGGCCGGTGGAATGCAGGAAACGGGGGCCATAGCCGGCGGTGACAGCCATGCCTCCCAGCCCGTCTCGCACCGCCCTCCGTAGACGTTCGAGGGCGTCGTCCTGACCGAACGGCAGGTAGGCCTGGAGCGAGATGTAGTCGCCCGGACGAGTCGACTCCTTCAGCCACGCGGTGACCGACGAGGGGTCGGCGGAGTCGACGGCCGGCAGCGGGAGGCGCGACAGCACCCGCTTGGTGTTCTCCTTGGACTCGGCGACGTTCGGCTCGTCGAACGGGTCGATTCCCAGCACGTGGCCGGCGACCGCCGTCGCCACCTCCCAGAGCATGAACTGGGTTCCGAGCTGGTAGTCGTCGTCCATGCCGAGGCGGACCA
>JAFASB010000321.1 GCA_019244985.1 Acidimicrobiia bacterium
CCGCCAACGGTCAGGACAACGACGCGCGTGCGGACGCGGCATGAACGATTTGAGGCGGCGGCGCGTCGGCAGCGCTCACCTGATCGTCCGCTGGTGTTCACCGGCTGGCCACATCGCCGACAGCGCCGGCGACTACGTTGCGCCGCCCAGTGGGGGGTGACGGGTTTCGACGGTTCGGCGGCGCGGCCGTCGCCACGGCCCTCGTCGCGGGGCTCACGGGGTGGTTCGTCGGCGCCCAGCCTGGCACCTCCAGTGCCGACTCGGCCTGGGGGTTGGCGCAGATCCACGCCCCGCAGGCTTGGCCCGTGTCGACCGGCCAGGGCATCACGATCGGGATCGTCGACTCCGGGATCGATCCGGCCGCGCCGGCCGTTGTCGGCAGGGTCGGACCGACCGCTGACTGCGTGGGCTCGGGCGGCGACGAGAACCTCTGTCGCCCCGGCTTGGCCCCCGACGTCGTCGGCCATGGCACGATCGTGGCCAGCGTGGCTGCCCAGGTGGCGCCGGGCGCCCGGTTCGTGGTCGCCCGGGCCGTCAACGGCAACACCGGCGGCGACGACGACGTCAGCGCGGCGATCGACTGGGTCGTCGACCACGGCGCCCGGGTCGTCAACGTGAGCATCGCCGACGAGGACCAGCCGAGCCTCGGCCTCGGCCCGCGAATGACGGCCGCCATCGAGCGGGCGTGGACCCGCGGCGCTATCCCGGTGCTGGCGTCGGGCAACACCGGCGGCGTCTCGGTCTACGGCACCGTCGACGCCCTGGTCGCCGCTGCAACGACGCCGGCCGGGACGATCGCTTCCTACTCGACCCAGACCACCGGCGTGAAGTGGGGCGTCGCCGCACCAGGAAGCATCGTCATGGTGTTGTCGAACGGCACTCAACTTCTCCACGAGGGGACGTCCGTCGCCGCTCCCAACGTCGCCGGCGTCGCCGCCCTGCTCCTTGCCCGCGGCGAGGACCGCGACAGCGCCGTCGACAAATTGGTGTCGACCGCCGTGCCATGCGGCGGCTGCGGCCACGGCCGCATCGACGCCGCGGCCGCCCTCGGCATCCCGCTGGCTCCGCCGATTCCGGCGCCTCCCCTCCGTCCGGCACCACCGCCGCCAACCACAACGACGGTCCCGCCGGCGCCGCTCGCAATTCCCGATCCCAGCCTGCTGGACCAGGCGCCGGGCCTCGACGCGCTCGCCCGCTGAGGCCGCGAAGGTGAACGGCGGATGAACAATGAATGGATGCTTGCATCGCGCCCTTGGGGCGTCATACCTTCCACCCGGGCAACGGAGTCAGGAGTGGGGGCAAACGGGCATGGCCGAGTTTGGGGCGTCAGGCGCGCGGTCCGGCGTCGACCAGATCGTCAAAGAGCTGGCTGCTGACTTCGACGGCACGCCGGTCGACACCATCGAAAAGACCGTGAGTGGATCCTTCGACGAGCTGTCGAAGGACGCACGCATCGACACGTTCCTGCCGGTCCTCACCAAGCGCGTCGCCCGCGACCGCCTCCGCGGGAGCGCCACTTCCGCGGCCTGATCCCTTAGCCTCCAGGCGGTGGCCTGGATAGGTATCGACCTCGGCGGGACCAAGGTCTACGGCGTCGTCGTCCACAACGAGAAGATCAAGAAGGACGCCAAGCGCAAGACCCCGGCCGAGGGCGGGCCCGACGCCGTCGTGGAGACCATTGCCGCCGTCATCGACGACCTGGGTGGGACCGACGGGGTCAAGGGTGTCGGTGTCGGGGCACCTGGGGCCGTCGACCACGAGGCGGGTGTCGTGCTCCAGGCCCCCAATCTGGCGGGGTGGCAGGACACCAACGTTCCCTTGGGGTCCCTGGTGAGCAAAGCGGTCGGGGGAGTCCCTGCCTACGTCGAGAACGACGCCAACGTCGGGACCCTGGCCGAGCACAGGCTGGGCGCGGGTGAGGGCGTATCAGATGTGCTCGGCGTCTGGGTTGGCACCGGCGTGGGCGGCGGTCTGATCCTCGACGGCCAGTTGCGTCGGGGCCCGAGGGGCTACGCG
>JAFASB010000328.1 GCA_019244985.1 Acidimicrobiia bacterium
CGATGACGTCGCCCGTGCGCGGCGACGCCGGGTAGCCCTCTGACGCCAGGACGACGGTCACGCACGCCTCGTCGACGAACGCCGGGTCACTGCGCAGGTCACCGGCGGCCGCCTCCGCGAGCAGGGCGGCCAGGTCACTCGACAGCCGCGGCAGGACGACCTCGGCTTCGGGATCGCCGAAGCGCACGTTGTACTCGAGCACCTTCGGACCGTCGGACGTCAACATCAGGCCGGCGTAGAGCACGCCGCGGTAGTCGATGCCCTGGCCGCGTAGAGCGGCGAGCGTCGGCGCAACTGCCGTGTCCATCACCGCGTCGACGACGTCCGCGCCGGCGGCGGGCACGGGTGAGTACGCGCCCATCCCGCCGGTGTTCGGCCCACTGTCCCCGTCGCCGGCCCGCTTGAAGTCCTGGGCGGGCGCGAGCATGACGGCGCGTTTCCCGTCGCACACGGCGAGGATCGAAAGCTCGGGACCGTCCAGCGCCTCCTCGATCACGACAGTACGCCCGGCGTCGCCGAAGGCCGACCCCGACAGCTTCGAGCGCACGTCGTCGGCCGCCTCATCGATGGACTCGGTGACGAGCACTCCTTTGCCCGCCGCCAGCCCGTCGGTCTTGACGACGTACGGCCCCGGCAGCGACTTGAGGAACTCGAGCGCCGGGCCGGCGTCGGTGAAGGCGCCATAACGAGCCGTCGGAACGCCGGCGTCGGCCAGCACCTGCTTCATCCAGGCCTTCGACCCCTCGAGGCGGGCTCCGTCGGCGCCAGGCCCGAAGACGAGCTTGCCCTTGGCGCGCAACCGGTCGGCCAGTCCGTCGACGAGCGGCTGCTCGGGCCCGACGACGTACAGGTCGGCGTCGACCTCCTCGGGCGGCGTGACCACCGAACCCGGGATGCCGGGGTTGCCCGGCGTGACGACGACGTCGGCCGTGCGCGCCAGCACGTGAGCGAGGGCGTGCTCCCGCCCGCCGCCTCCGACGACGCAAACGCGCATCAAGCGGCGAGGTTGACGGTTTGCTCGCGGCCGGGGCCGACGCCCACGTAGCTGACGGGGACGCCGACGAGCTCCTCGAGGCGGGCGATGTAGGCACGGGCTTCGGCGGGAAGGTCGCCCGGCCGGGTGACGGCGCTGAGCTCGGTCTTCCAGCCCGGCATCTCCTCGTACACCGGCTTCACCTTGTGCAGCACGGACTGGTGGTACGGCACGTGCTCGTACCGGACGCCGTCGGCCTCGTAGGCCACGCACACCTTGACCGTCTCGAAGGGATCGAGGACGTCAAGCTTGGTGAGCGCGACCTCGGTCAGCGAGTTGAGGCGCACCGCGTGGCGGAGCATGACGGCGTCGAACCACCCGGTGCGGCGCCGACGGCCGGTGTTGGTGCCGAACTCGTGCCCGCGGTCGACGAGGATGTTGCCCTGCTCGTCGAAGAGCTCGGTGGGGAACGGGCCCGAGCCGACACGCGTCACGTAGGCCTTGGCGATGCCGATGATGCGCTGCAGGTCGCGGGGCCCGACGCCGGCGCCTGTGCACGCGCCGCCCGCGACCGGGTTCGACGACGTCACGAACGGATACGTCCCCTGGTCGAGGTCGAGGAACGTGGCCTGCGCCCCTTCGAACAGCACGTGCTGACCGGCGGCGAGCGCCTCATGGACGAGGTGCACGCTGTCATCGATCATCGGCGCGAGACGGGGCGCCAGCTCGTCGAGGTAACGCGCCGCGATGTCGTCGGCCGACAGCGGCAGCCGGTTGAACACCTTGGCCAGAACCTGGTTCTTCTCCTTGATGACCACATCGAGCTTCTGGCGGAAGATCTTCGGGTCGAGGAGATCCTGCACACGCAGACCGACGCGCGCCGCTTTGTCGGCGTAGGCGGGGCCGATGCCGCGCTTGGTCGTCCCCAGCTTGGCCTTACCCAGGTAGCGCTCGGTCATCATGTCGAGCTCCTGGTGGTACGGCAGGATCAGGTGGGCGTTGCCGCCGACCTTGAGCCGCGAGCAGTCGATGCCCTTGGCGCCGAGCGCGTCGCACTCGGCGAGGAGCACGGCCGGGTCCACGACGACGCCGTTCCCGATGACGGGGGTGATGTAGTCGTACAGGATCCCGCTCGGGAGGAGCTGCAGGGCGAACGTCTCGCCGTCGACGACGACGGTGTGGCCGGCGTTGTGGCCGCCCTGGTAGCGCACCACCATCGCCATCTCCTTGGCGAGCAGGTCGGTGAGCTTGCCCTTGCCCTCGTCACCCCACTGGGTGCCGACGACGACTGTTCCGGGCACGCGCGTTCTCCTGAGCAGCGATACGACGGTCCGACCAGCGTAGCGTCTGGCGCTCATGGACCGACGGGCCATCGTCGACGGGCTCCTCGCCGACCCGCCCCGCGTCCACGAGGAGCTCTACGCACCCCCTGAGCTGGGGGTATGGCTCACCGAGCGGGAGTGCTACGACTTCCTCGCCGACCGCACGGCACCGGGTGCATCGACGCTCGAGACCGGTCTCGGCGTCTCCACCGCGCTTTTCCTCGCCGCGGGCGCCGCGCACACCTGTATCGTGCCCTCGCGCACCCAGGTCGAGGCGCTGCGCCGCTACTGCGACGAGCGAGGCATCTCCACCACAGGGCTGCACGTGGAGCTGGGCCGTAGTGAGGACGTGCTGCCCGGCCTCGGCACGGACCCCGTCGACGTGCTGTTCGTCGACGGCAGTCACGGGTTCCCGACGCCGATGATCGACTGGTTCTACGGCGGCCGCCGGCTGCGGGCGGGCGGCATCGCCGTGTTCGACGACCGCCAGCTTCCGGCAGTCGCGGCCGTCGTCGACTACCTCGACGTCGACCCGCGATGGAAGCCGCTCGCTCGCACCCAGAAGTGGGCCGCGTTCGAGCGCCTCGCCGATGGCAACCTGGCCGAGGACTGGTACGACCAGCCGTTCTTCACCCGCCGGTGGACCTTCAGGGAGCGGGTGCGCGGTCGCGTGCGGCGGTTTCTCCGTTGATGGGGGAGCCCGGGTCCGAGCACGCGAGCACGGAGGCCATGCGCTCGTTCTGGGACCGCAAGGCCCGCGAGAACCCCATGTGGTTCGTGCACTCGACGCTCGACTACGCCCATCCCGATCCCGAAGAGTTCTGGCGCTCGGGCGAGGAGACGCTCGACAGCACGCTCGAACCTTTCGACGTCGACATCACCGGGCGCGATCGGGTGCTGGAGGTCGGCTGCGGCGTCGGGCGCATCACCCGCGCCCTCGCCCAGCGTGCCGAGACGGTCGTCGGACTCGACGTCTCCGACGAGATGGTCTCGCGCGCCGCCGCCAACCTCGCCGGACTCGACAATGTCGAGGTCGCACTCGGCAACGGCCGCGACCTGTCGTCGTTTCCCGACGCCAGCTTCGACGTGGCGTACTCGTTCATCGTCTTCCACCACATCCCTGATCCGGCCGTGACGTGCAACTACGTCGTAGAGATGGGACGCGTGCTCCGGCCGGGCGGTTGGACGGTGTTCCACGTCAGCGAGGACCCGACGGCGCACCTCCCTGAGAACCGGCCCGACCCGGGACTCGGCGACCGTCTGCGGGCCGCCATCGGCCGGCGCCCGCGGGGGACCAAGGAGGCCCAGTGGGTCGGCGCGGCCGTCGACCGCGCCGACCTGCTCGATGCCCTCCGGCGGGGCAATCTCGACCTCGAAGCGTCGGTCGGGGACGGCACGCTCTACTGCCTCGTGTACGCCCGACGGCGGTGAGGCGCTGAACCTGTGACGCTCCCGAACTTCGTGGTCGTCGGCGCCCAGAAGGCGGGCACGACGAGTCTGTACCGATACCTGCGCGCGCATCCGCAGGTGTTCATGCCCGCGACCAAGGAGCTCAACTTCTTCGTCGAGAACTTCGCGTGGCGGCGCGGGTTGGAGTGGTACACGAGCCACTTCCGCAACGCCGGCGACGCGGTGGCGATCGGCGAGGCTTCCCCGACCTACTCGATGTACCCGCTGCTGCCGGGCGTCGCCGAACGAATGGCGGCGACGGTTCCCGACGCGCGCCTCATCTACACGCTGCGCGAGCCGGTCGACCGGATGCGGTCGGGCTACATCGACGCCCTGTCGGTCGGCTCCGAGTCGCGGCCGATCAAAGAAGCGCTGCTCCTCGACAGCCGCTACCTGATCCCGAGCTCCTACGCCCTCCAGATCGAGCACTTCCTCGCCCACTTCGACCGTTCGCAGTTGCTCGTGGTGCTCGCCGAGGACCTCCGGCAACGCCGACCCGAGACGCTCGCCAAGATCTTCGAGTTCCTCGGCGTCGACCCGACGTGGCGGCCCGACGACCTCCACGTCGAGCACCATGCGAGCGCGGGGCGTCGGAAGTTCCGGCCAACAGCCCGACTCGTCGGCGGGACGGTCGTGCGCGCCCAACTTCGACTCCGACCCGGACTGTGGGAGGAGCGTTCGCTCCCCCCACGCGTCCACCGTCGGATCAGCGTGCCGATCACCGACGAGGAGGTTGCCCTCGACGCCGAGACACGAGCCCAGCTCGTCGACATGCTGCGCAACGACCTGCGCCGGCTCCCGGCGTACCTCGACCCCGGCTTCGACGCGTGGGGACTGCTGTAGTTACTTGAGGACGAGGTCGTCGTCGGCCACGTCGACGTGCACGACGCTGCCGTCGGTGTAGCGCCCCTCGAGGATGGCGAGGGCGAGCGGATCGCTGACCTCCCGCTGAATGACCCGCTTGAGCGGCCGGGCGCCGAAGGCGGCGTCGTAGCCGGTGCGGGCCAACCAGGCCCGGGCCTCGTCGGTGACCTCCAGCGTGAGGTGGCGGGCGGCGAGCCTGCCGCTCACGTGGTGCAGCTGGATGTCGACGATCTTGGCGATGTCGGCCTCGGTCAACGAGCGGAAGCGGATGATCTCGTCGATGCGGTTGACGAACTCGGGCTTGAAGTAGTCGCGCGGGTCGCCGGGCAGGTTCGACGTCATGATCAGCACGACGTTGGTGAAGTCGACCGTGCGGCCCTGGCCGTCGGTCAGGCGTCCGTCGTCCATGACCTGCAACAGCACGTTGAAGACGTCGGGGTGGGCCTTCTCGATCTCGTCGAGGAGCACAACCGAGTACGGACGACGACGGACGGCTTCGGTGAGCTGGCCGCCCTCGTCGTAGCCGACGTAGCCCGGCGGCGCCCCGATGAGGCGGGCGACCGTGTGCTTCTCCTGGTACTCGCCCATGTCGATGCGGACCGTCGCCCGCTCGTCGTCGAACAGGAACTCGGCGACGGCGCGCGCCAGCTCGGTCTTGCCGACGCCCGTGGGTCCGAGGAACAGGAACGTCCCGATCGGCTTGTGGGGGTCCGACAGGCCGGCGCGCGAGCGGCGGATGGCGTTGGCGACGGCCTCGACCGCCTCCTCCTGGCCGATCACGCGCTCGTGGAGCACGTCCTCCATGCGGATCAGCTTCTGGACCTCGCCCTCCATGAGCTTCACGACCGGAACGCCGGTCCACTTGCTGACGACCTCGGCGACATCCTCCTCGTCGACCTCTTCCTTCAGCATGCGCTGGGTCGACTGGAGGACGTCGAGCGCCTCGGTGGCCTCCTCGACGCGCCGCTCGAGCTCGGGGATCTGCCCGTAGCGGATCTCGGCCGCGTGCTCGAGGTCGGTCTCACGCTCGAGCTCCATGCGCTTCTGCTCGAGCTCCTCCTTCACGACACGGATGCGGTCGATGGCCTCCTTCTCGGCCTCCCAGTGGGCCTTCATCGCCGAGGACTGCTCGCGCAGCTCGGCCAGCTCGTGGTCGAGCGCCTCGAGCCTCTCCTCCGACGCCGCGTCGGTCTCCTTGGCCAGCGCCACCCGCTCGATCTCCAGCTGGCGCATGCGCCGCTCGACGACGTCGATCTCCGTCGGCATCGAGTCGATCTCGATGCGCAGCCGCGACGCGGCCTCGTCGATCAGGTCGATGGCCTTGTCGGGCAAGAAGCGCCCGGTGACGTAGCGGTTGGACAGCACGGCCGCGGCCACGAGCGCCGCGTCCTGGATGCGCACGCCGTGGTGCACCTCGTAGCGCTCCTTGAGGCCCCGCAGGATCGCGATGCTGTCCTCGACGGACGGCTCGCCCACGTACACGGGCTGGAAGCGCCGCTCGAGGGCGGCGTCCTTCTCGATGTGCTTGCGGTACTCGTCGAGCGTCGTGGCGCCGATGAGGCGCAGCTCGCCGCGCGCCAGCAGCGGCTTGATCATGTTGCCGGCGTCCATGGCCCCTTCGGCCGCGCCGGCGCCGACGATCGTGTGCAGCTCGTCGATGAAGGTGACGACCTCGCCCTCGGCGTCGGTGATCTCCTTGAGCACGGCCTTGAGGCGCTCCTCGAACTCGCCGCGGTACTTCGACCCGGCCACCATCGAGCCGAGGTCGAGGGCGATGACCCGCTTGTTCTTCAAGCCTTCGGGGACGTCGCCCTCCACGATCCGACGGGCCAGTCCCTCGACGATCGCAGTCTTGCCCACGCCGGGCTCGCCAATGAGAACCGGGTTGTTCTTGGTGCGCCGCGAGAGGACCTGGATGACGCGGCGGATCTCCTCGTCGCGGCCGATGACCGGGTCGAGCTTGCCCTGGCGCGCCGCTTCGGTGAGGTCGCGGCCGTACTTCTCGAGCGCCTGGTACTGCTCCTCGGGGTTCTGGCTGGTCACGCGGTGGCTGCCGCGCACCTGACGCAGGATGTTCAGGAGGTCGTCGCGCGACACCCCGACCTTGTCGGCCATCGCGAGCAGGAGGTGCTCGGTCGACAGGTATTCGTCGTGCAGCTCGGTGCGCTCGGCGTCGGCCACGTCCACGATGTCGCGCAGCGCCCGCGAGAGCTGGGGCTCGGCGCCGCCGTAGGCCTTGGGCAGTCGGTCCAGGGTCTCGTTCACCCGGTTCCGGACTGTGAGCGGCGCCACGCCGGCGCGTTGGAGGACGGCCAGCACCACGCCCTCCTCCTGGCCCAGCAGGGCGGCGAGCAGGTGGTCGGGGGTGACCTCGGGGTTGCTCCGGGCCCGGGCGTTGTCGATGGCCGCCTGGAAGGCCTCCTGGGTCTTCAGCGTCCAGCGGTTCGGATCAAGAGCCATGCGTATACATCACCTATAGATATAAAGAAACCTTACAATGGTCTTAGCAAGTTCGAGTCCGCGGGTATTCCCGGGAGCTCGCGCGGGGTTCCCGCCCGGGGGCTGAAGCGGCGCTTGCGGCGCAGCAGGGGCTGTTCGACGAGGTAGAAGGACGCCGTCGCGGCGCCGAAGGCGAGGGCGACCCTGACGATCTGCAAGGGAACGTGGCCGAGGCCAAGGGTGTGGGCCCCCGGCCGGAGCATGCGGTCGATGGGGTAGTGCCACAGGTAGAGGCCGTAGGAGATGCGGCCGACCCACGCCACGGGTCGCACGGCGAGCATCCGCGCCATGACGCTGCCCGGCGCGCCCACCACCCCCACGATCAGGAGGGCGGAGCACACCGCCACGGCAGGGAGGCCCACGACCAGCAGCCGGGACGGACGCGCCGTGATGGCCGCCGCCGACAGCGAGCGGCCGAGGAAGATGACGGCCAGTCCGGCGAAGCCCACGACCGCGGCGGCCCGCATGGCGCGCGTGGCGGCCCGGCCCGCCGGCAGCACCTTCCAGCCGACGAGCAGGCCGGCCAGACAGCCGACGAGCAGGCCGCTCGCACCCCGCGAGTCGAGCCCTTCGAAGGCCCGCACCGACATCGGGCCGTGGGCGGGGACGAGCGCCCAGCGCACGAGCGCCGAAGCGACGATGCCAGCGAAGACGACGGCGACCATTTGGCTTCGGCTCCGACCCCACCGGAGCAGGGCGACGAATGCGAGCGGCCACACGACGTAGAACTGCTCTTCCACGGCCAGCGACCAGGTGTGGCTGAGGAGCCGGATCTCGGTGTGGCCGACGGAAGCCTGCACCCAGTTCGCTACGTAGAAGAGTGTGCCCAGGGCGTCTCTGCCGAACGTGTGGTTCTCCACTTGCTCGGGAAAGGCGGCCGCGTACAGCGCGCAGAAGGCGAGCAGCAGGAACAGGGCCGGCAACAGGCGCAGCGCGCGCCGGATGTAGAAGTCGCGCAGGCTGATGCGGCCCGTACTGTCACGTTCTTCGACGAGGAGGGCGGTGATCAGGAACCCGCTCA
>JAFASB010000065.1 GCA_019244985.1 Acidimicrobiia bacterium
GGCCTTCGCTCCCGTCCTTCGGGACGCGGGTCTGCTGAGCGAGGCAGCGGCGTGAACGCCCGGGGCCTCGATGCGGACGCTGCTCGCAAGCTGAATGCGGCGGGGCTGTTGGCGGTGGAGGCGGCGCCGTATCTGGCCGCCGCGCTCTTTCGGGTCTATGCGGTCGCGGCGCCGGGGCTGGGCACCTTCGCGGTCGACCGCGGCTGGCGGCTGTATGTGGATCCAGACGCGCTGGGTCGTTGGGGACCGAAGCTCGCAGCGGGCGTACTGCTCCATGAGGTCAGCCACCTCCTGCGCGACCACGGCGGGCGCCAGGAGAGCCATGGCGCCTACGACAATGAGCTTTGGAACTTGGCCGCTGACGCCACCATTAATGCCGACCTGGTGACTGCCGGTATCACACTGCCCGAGGGCTGCGTGGTACCCGAAACGCTGGGCCTTGGGAGCGGCGAGTTGGCCGAGACCTACTACGACGCGCTGCTGTCACGCTTCCCGGACCGCCAGGAAGAGGCGTGCGCCAGCGCCCACGGACCGAGTGCGGAGAGCGAGAGCGCCGGGGCTGGCACCGACGCCTCGGGCGACGCGCCGGGGACGGGCGATGGGACGTGTGGCTCGGGTGCGGGCGGCGTTAGGCGGGCGTGGGAGCTGGACGACGCCGACTCCGCAGCACCGGCGCTGGGACCCGAGGCCGCTGACCTGATCCGCCGCCGGGTCGCCCAGGAGGTCGTGGCACACAAGGGCCGGGGCACGGTTCCCGGCGGCTGGGAGCGGTGGGCCGAACACACGTTGGCGCCCCCGGTGGTGCCGTGGCGGCAGGTGCTCGCATCTGCGGTACGGCGGGCCGTGGCCTGGCGCGCCGGGCAGGTGGACTACACCTACCGGCGTCCCGGTCGGCGGCGGCTGCCCCGCG
The DNA here is from genome assembly GCA_019244985.1 of Acidimicrobiia bacterium. GTDB lineage: Bacteria > Actinomycetota > Acidimicrobiia > Acidimicrobiales > AC-14 > CADDZP01. The sequence goes on from JAFASB010000065.1 coordinate 911, forward strand.
TCGTCATGCCCGCCATGCATCGCCCGGTACCGACCGTCGCCGTCGTGGTGGACACGTCAGGGTCGATGGGCGCAGACGAGCTGGCGGCGGCAATGAGCGAGGTCCAGGGGGTCAGCCGTGCCGTGGGGGTACGGGGCCGTGGGCTGCAAGTGCTGGCGGTTGACGCTGCGGTGCAGTCAGTCAGCGTGGTGTGCGATCCGTCACGGATCGAGTTGAAGGGCGGCGGCGGGACCGATATGCGCGTGGGCATTGCCGCGGCCGAAAAGCTGCAACCCCGCCCTGGCGCAGTAGTGGTCCTGACCGACGGGTTCACGCCTTGGCCGACCGAGCCGACGACGGCTCGGCTGGTGTGTGCCTTGATCGGCGGGGCCGACAGCGTGGAGCACGCGCGTCGGTCGTACCCGCCGCCGTCGTGGGCGACGGTGATCGAGGTCGTCGACGCTGCGGCGGCGGCTTGAGGGAGCGGCGGCCGTCGTCGTGTCGTCGTCTGGACGGCCAGGCATGCGTGTCATACCCGCAGTTTATGCTGGTGGGTGTGAGGGTGGTGCAGGAACAGACGAAGCGGCGACGCAACACCCTGGCCGCGGGAACCACCCGAGCAGCATGACGCTGCAGTCGGGAATCCCACGCCCTCAGGCGTGGGAGGACGTCAAAGGGAGACGATTCTGATGGAAGTCCAGCACCTGCTGGCGGTCACCGGAGACGACGCCGAGGGGGCGCTCGCAAACGCCACCGCCTTCCTCGACGTGGCCGTCGAAAGGGTCTTCGACTACGAGACCGACTACCGGCTCGCGTGGGACGGGCCGTTCCCGGGCCACGACGCCATCCTGCCTTACGCCCCTGACTCCGAGCGGTTTCGCCAGGCGGTCGTAGCGATGCAGGAGGCGCGGGACCGGACCTTCCGGGGTCTGCGCGACCAACTCACGGGCACCCGTGTGCGCCCTGACGACCTGCCCCCCGAGACAGTCATGGGCCTCCCTATCGGCGCCGACCGTATTTCTGCTCACAATGCCGAGATGGCGGCCACGTTTCAGAGCCTGCTCGCCTCCGAGACCCTTCCCGACGAATCCCGTGACGACCACGGCTCGCTAACCGCAACAGGAGAGGTGGGCTGGCTGTTGCGGCGCCTGGGCACCCTGGTCGAGGGTGAGTACTGCTTCGAGTCGATGTTCTACGACACGGTGGCCGAGACCGCCTCCCCACGCCAGCTCTACGAGCGCTGCGACAGGGACCCCACCCACCAGTGGCTCGTCGCCGTCGACCTCCACATCTGAGCCGTGACCCGCCACGACACACGCCGCCTCGCCCACCACGCGCAACGCGCCGTGCGTCTCGAGCGGCGATGTCGTCCACGTACTCAAAGATGTGCGTGAAGGCCTCGCAGACGAACGGGCGGCCGATCGGTCGGGCTGACAGCGTGAGGCACACAAAGTTGCTGTGTCACCGACGCCGAGGAAAGATTGACTCCCGTTGGCACCCGTATCCAATCGCTGGGGCACCATCCGTCAAGGGGGAGGCGGCGTCCCTGCGCTCGATGGGCGCTGGACCGTGCGACTCTTGGCTGCGCTGGCCGCCGGGCCGCTGCACTACAGCGACATCGCTCGGGCGCTTGAGGGCATCTCCCCGACGGTCCTGAACGAGCGGTTGCGCGACGTGGTCGATCGCGGCCTCGTCCGTCACGGCGGCAACGGCTCTCCGTACAGCTTGGCAGCCTCGACCGCACCCCTCGGCGACGCCCTGCGTGAGTTGCGGGCGAGGGCGCAAGTCGTCGATGGCTCCGGCCGCGCGCTCGCGCCGCCGGGCGGGGTGTTGGGCATCGTGGAGCGGCGCTGGGCTCTGGCGATCTTGATGTGCTTGCTGGACGGGCCGAGGCGCTACTCCGAGATTGGCAAAACGCTCCCGGCGATGTCGGGATATACCCAGTCGCACAGAATGCGGGAGCTGGCCGACGCGAGGCTCGTCGAGCGCAGGGTCGCGCAGGGCCCACCCCTCTCGACGAGTTACCTGCTGAGCCCCGAGGGCGAGACTCTCCGGCCGGCTCTGGAGGCGATTCGTCGGTGGCAGAGGACCCTCGCCGCCGGTGAGCGGCAGGCCAGGCCATGCACAACCTTGAGGCAGGTGGACTAGGACTTGCCCTGCGCTAGTTCTTCGGTCAACCCGCGTCAATACGCGATCGCACTCGCTCTCCTGCAGGGCCGGTGGAGCATTCGCCTTCTTGCCACGCTCGCCGAGGGGCCCCTTCGATACTCGGACCTCATGTCCGCGCTCCCAGGCGTGTCGCCGACCGTGCTCAACGCGCGCCTTCCGCGTCTGGCCGACAGCGGTTTGGTGAGCCACGGCCACGCCCGCTCTCTATACGAGTTGACCCGCACCGGCATGTCGCTTGGACGTGCCCTGCGCCCACTGTGCGAGCGTGCTCCCGCAGATGCCATTGCCGTGATCGAGCACCGGTGGGCATTGCCCATCCTGTTGTTGCTGGGAGACGGGCCGGCCCGGTTCTCCGAGATCGAGCGGGCGTTTCCAGCGATGGCCCCTGACACCCTGTCCGCCCGCCTTCGTGAACTGGGCGATTCGGGACTCGTTGAGCGCCACGTGGAGCCCGGGCCACCGGTCTCGACCCTCTACTCCCTCACCAAAGAGGGGGAGCGGCTGCGGCCTGCCCTCGCCCGGATCCGTCGCTGGGCCGACGATTCGCGTCGACGCCAAGGGTTCTGATCGTCGGCGACGTCGCCGGCCACCTCAGTGCCCTGGACGACGGGAGAGGGGGTGGGCGATCGAGGCGGGGCACGACGTCCTGGGGCCGCTTCGGGGTGTCGGTACGGGACGGCGACATTCCCCCGGGCAGCGTCGTGCTGCAGGTGGGCGACCTCATCGGGCGCAGCAGCGAATCAGTGGCGACCGTTGCGGCGGTCGAGCGCGTCCGGCGAACCCAGTCGGACCGCTGGGTCCAACTCGCCGGCAACCATGAGCTGCACCATCTCGGCGGTCACCAGCGAGGAGACGGTGTCGACCATGCGCGAGCGGCTTTGCCTCAGGAGCAGTCCTATAGCGCGGCGGCCGTCGAGGCTGTCATACCCTCAGCGTATGCTGGTGGGCGTGATGATGGTGGAGGAACAGACGACAAGAGTTTGCGAGCGGGCGTGCGAGCGGTGCGTGCAGAGCCTCTCGCCGGGACTGGCGAAGCTGGTGGAGGCTGCCATGGGATGGCGCGGGATCGAACCCGAGCGTGCCCTCGCTCTGGCCCAGGGCGCCGATCCCCTCGATGACGACGAGCGCATTGTGGCATCGCCGTTGCGGGCGGGTTGGGTCGTTGCAGAGGCGACCGAGAAGGCAACAGGAGGCCCGAGGTGACAGCGCAGTTGTTCGACCTTGGCGTGCGGTTGCGGGCGGCGGCCACCGGCAGACCACAGCCGCGCGTGGCGCGGCCGTTGTGGGCTCCGCGGGGCGCGCTGGTCGCCGCCCACTGTGCCCGCGCCGACGACGGGTCAATCACAGTGAGTGTGGCCCGCCCGGGGGGAGCGACTGCCACGTCCCTGGCGCCAACAGGTCTGCTCCCATTGGCGCACGACGACGAGTCCTCCCGTGGCGCCTTTGAGTGCCTTGTTGTCGCGGACCGCCTTCAGTTGGCGCTTCTCATGGAGGCCGCGAAGGCCACGCCGCCTGGCGTCAAGGCCGACCGCGCCGCCGCCACAGTGGCCTGGTGGGTGGCCCGCGCCGACCATCCCGGCACCGGCGCTGTTCTCATCGCTACTGAGGCGGCGCGGCAGCGCTTGGTGTTGGCCGACCCCGATGCCGAAGGCAGTGTGGGCGCCTGGCTGCGTGCGCTTGGGCGCCCCGTTCCGGCCGATCACGTCGAGGCCCCCCTCGCGTTGGTCGATGCCGTCGCAGACGGGGCCAAGGGTGTCGAGGGAGTCGACGATCAGCGCGAGTGGCGTCGGTTCTGCACCGGCTATGACGCCGGCTACAACTGGCGCGGTCCGGACACGGCGGTGGCGGCGGCGGTGGGCCTTCGCGCCCGCGAGGACGCGTCGGAACTGTTCGCACGGGCGCTGCTCGATGACCCGGCGTGGGCACAGCGGGAGCGCTTCGCCGGGCGCGTGGTGGTGGGAAC
>JAFASB010000187.1 GCA_019244985.1 Acidimicrobiia bacterium
CGTAGGTGTGCCACCACCCAACGGCATCTTCCGTCGAAAGGTCATTGATGCCAATGGCACGTGCGCGTCATTTTCAACGCCGTCTGAACGAACTAGACCCGTGACAGAGCGCGTTCGCGCGACTCATGGAGCGTGACAACGAACCGCGCTCCGCGCGAACGCCGCTCGGCGCGCACCGATCCGCCGAGCTGCTTGCAGAGCGTCCGCACGATGTACAGGCCGACGCCGACGCCGCCCTCGTCGTGCACGCGGCCGTCGACCTCCTCGCCCTGCGTGAAGGCGTCGAAGATCGCGTCCAGATCTCGCGGCAAGCCCACGCCCTGGTCGTCGATCGCTATCTCGACGCGACCTCGGACGCGACGCGCCGACAAGCGTACGACGCCGCCTTCAGGTGAGTACTTCACGGCGTTGTCGACGAGCTGGTCGAGGATCTGCGGCACCGTCTTGGCGTCGCCCCGCACGATGACGTCACCGGGCGCGTCGACGACGAACTCGTGCAGTGGTGCCAGCGTGCGGTACGTGCTCGCGACCTGCTCGAGCGCTTGTCCAACGGCGATCGGAGCGACCGACACGGGCGGCGAGACGCCCGCCTGCAGGTTGGCGGCCAGCAGCAGTCGGTCGACGACGCGGTTCAGGCGACGCGACTGCTGTGGCAGTCGATCGACCAGGTCGCGACGCTGATCGTCGCCCAGCGCGTCCCACCGTTGGGCGAGCGTGTCGATGAAGCCCTTGATCACGGTCAGCGGCGTTCGCAGCTCGTGGCCGAGCACGGCCAGGAACGCGGCGGCGTGGGCGTCGGCGTGGCGCGCCGCAGCGCGACGGCGAGCATCGGACCACGCCTGGAGCAGGAGCACCGCGGCAAACAAGGCACCGATCAGGCCGATCGCTGTCGCCGACGGCTTCACCACCTGCCCGACGTCGAAGCCCGCCGCGTCCTGCTCGAGGATGACCGACCACCCGTTGCCCATGGGGGCGCCCGCGTCGACCACCTCGTGCGACCGCGGTTCGGCTGCGGTCAAACGCGCCGTCGTCGGCTGTCCCCCCGCCACGCGAGCGGCGAAAGGCGGGAGATGGGCGGGAGCGGCAATGGCCACGGGGCCGGGTGTCAGCGCCGTTCCCGCAGGGTCGACGATGAACGCGCTGATGTCCGAGCCGAGACTCGACGCCACCGGCGCCTGTGCCATCAGGGCATCGATGTCGGTAGTGGAGACGAGGGTGCCACCCGTCGTCGGGGTTGCGACGCCGATCACGGGATCACACGAGCCCGGGGGATCGACAACCAGCAGAGCGCGACCCGAGGCGCGGGTCGCGGCGTCGACGAGCTCGCGCAGGCCGGAGCCGGTGGCACAGGGATGCGACTGCACATTGCCGGCGAGCGCCTGGTAGCGGCCGGACACACCGGTGAACTTCCCGCTGGCGTCGACACGCAACACGTCCCAGCCGGGACCCGGCGCCGCACTCACCCATTTGCTCAGCGGCGCGGCCAACGCGTTGGCGAGGTCGATGCGGTCTTTGAGACGACCCTTCTCGGCCTTGGTTCCGGTCGAGTTCACGCCCATCACGGTGACGACGCCGACGGCCGCCAAGAGGCTGGCGGCCAGCACCAGCCGTGAGACGTCACCGAGCGCGCCTCGCTCGTGCCCGTGTTTGCGCGCTCTCGTCACCCTTCTCCCCTCCTGCGTCGATCATCGCAGCGGGAGCGGCGCGCGTGAATGGCGCGAACGGATGGCTCGCGCCTAGTCAGTTCGAGTTACAGAGCCCGGTCGGATCAGCGCGTCGTGGGCGTCGTCGTCGACTTCGCCGTGGAGGACGCGGTCGTCGCCGCTGTGGAACCGAGCACGAAGGTGTTCTGGCCCTCGGTGCCCATGTCGCCCGTCGCCTTCACCGTGTAGGTGCCGTTGGGGTTCCCGGGTGTCGCCGTGTACGTCGTCTGCACGGCACCGTCGGGGGTTGCCTTGTGCGGCTGACCGGGGAACGGCGCGTGCGACGGGTCGGGGAACAGGACCTGGAAGGTCACCGTCTCTCCCGGCTTGAAGCCCGTACCGATAAGCGTGAACTTCGTACCGACCGGACCCTGGGGCGGGCGGATCTCGACGTTCGCGACCGGCTTCGGGATCGTGGTCGGCGCGGCCGACGTGGTCGTCGTTTTCGATCCTCCGCCCCCGCCGCACGCGGCGAGGCCCATGAACGCGAAAACGACTGCGGCCGTTGCCGGCCACAGCCGCGATCGCGTTCGGATGTGAAGGCTCAGCTGGCGAGGAGCTCGTGGGCGTCGAGGCCCGCCGAGGGATGGCGGAGCTTCGACATGGCACGCGCCTCGATTTGACGCACCCGCTCGGGCGTGAGGTTGACGTGGGCGCCGACCTCGTCGAGCGGACGGGGCTCACCGCGGTCGAGACCGAAGCGCAGGCGAAGGATCTCCTGCTCCCGGCCCGTGAGCGATGCCAGCAGCTTCTCGATCTCGCCGCCCATCAGCGCGGCGGCTGCCTCGTCGAACGGCGACGCCGCACCGGGGTCGGCCACGACCTCGGCCAGCTCGGTGTCGGAGTCCTCGCCGAGGGTCTCGGAAAGGCTGCGGGTGTCGGCGGCGAAGCCGAGCACCTTGTCGACCTCGGCCTCGTCCATGTCGCTCTCGGCGGCAAGCTCGGCGAGCGTCGGGTGACGGCCCAGCTCGGCCTCCAGGCGGTCACGGGCCTTCTGGACCCGGGCCAGCTGGTCGCCGGCGTGGATCGGCAGGCGGATGGTGCGGGCCGTGTTGGCCACGCCCCGCTGCATCGCCTGGCGAATCCACCAGGTGGCGTACGTCGAGAACTTGAAACCCTTGCGCCAGTCGAACTTCTCGACCGCGTGGATCAGGCCGAGGTTGCCCTCCTGGATCAGGTCGAGCAGCGGCAGACCCGTGGACTGGTACTTCTTGGCGATCGAGACCACCAGGCGCAGGTTGGCGTTGACGAAGGTCTGCGTCGCTTCCTCGCCACCGTCTGCGGCGCGTACCAGCTCGGCTCGGCGGCCGCGCGGGAACTTGCCGCCCGCGGCCAGCTCGGCGCGGGCCTCGCGCCCGGCCTCGATGGCCTGGGCGAGCCGTACCTCGTCATCCTTCGTGAGCAGCTCGTGGCGGCCGATCTCGTCCAGATACAGGCGAACGAGATCCTGCTCACGCTCGCTGTCGGGTCGCCTCGTGGCTTGCTTCCCCATAACTCCTCCGTCGACAGAACATTTCTTTCGTCACGCGGCTGGCGGCTGAGAGACCGGGCCAGGTGAGCCGCGCGGCGCGTAGCACTTGTTCAGCGCTGCGGACGCCTTCAATCTTCCCACGAATCGGCTCTCGATTGCCATCGAGCAGCGGTGTGACGCACGTCACGTGCCAGAACCGCTGTTTCGGCCGCCCCACAGGCAGGCACAGAATACCGCCGATATGGGCATTTCCGCACGTCGCCGGCGGCAACGGGCGATGCCCTTGGCCAGACTCCTGGGCGTCCCCATGTAAAGGCGGCACCCCTTTCGTCCGATCTGTTGTGGGTGAAGGGGAGTCGGAACGTCAAGCGCGGGCTGGCCGCCGCCGTCGCCCTCCTTCTGGCCGCGGGCGGCGTTGCCGTCGCCGGCCACGGAAGCACCTCGACGAAGGTCGCAGCTCGCCCGCTGGCACCCGAGTCCACGACGTCGAGCACCGAGGCGCCGACGACCTCCACGTCGTCCGATCCCACGACGACCGCGATGCCGACCACCAGTGCCCCCGCAGCGCACTCGAGTGGCACGTCGGCCCCCCACTCCTCGGCGCCGCGCACGACCTCTCCCCCACGGCCCGCCTCGCCCCCCCCGGCCCCGGCGAGCGGCATCACCGCCGCATTCCTCTACAACTGGTATCCGGACAGCTTCAGCACGCCCGGGACCAAGTACCACCCGCTCGGTGCTCCCTACAGCTCGAACGACCCCAGCTGGGTCAGCCACCAGATCGACGAGATGCGTTACGCGGGGATGCAGGCCGCCATCGCGTCCTGGTGGGGGCCGGCGGGGTCGACCTCCGATCACGCGATCAAGTCGATCGACACGGCCGTCGGGGTGGACCTCCAGGCGGCCCACGGCACCCCGTTCCAGTTCTCGCTGTACTACGAGAGCGGGAGCCCCAACCTGCCCGACCGCTCCGTCAACGGCCTGCGCAACGCCATGCAGTACATCAAGGACCACTACGCCGGCGACTCCAACTTTCTCCATGTCGACGGCCGTCCCGTGATCTTCGTGTGGCCCAACGCAGACGACGGATGCAACATGGCGCAGAATTGGCACGACGCCAACATCGGCTTCTACATCGTGCAGAAGCGCTTCGACGGGTGGCAATCCTGCAGCGGCCTTGCCGACTCATGGCACGAGTACTCGCCCAACGTTCCCAGCTCGGTCCTGAAGCCGTACTCGTACTCGGTGTCACCCGGCTTCAACCGCTACGACAGCGGGGGCCCGTACCTGGCCCGCAACCCCGGGCAGTTCGACCAGGCGGTCGCCGCCATGGCCGCGGCGCCGGTGCAGTGGAAGCTCGTCACGACCTTCAACGAGTGGGGTGAGGGCACCGCGGTCGAGCCCGCCCAAGAGTGGGGCAACACCTACCTCGACATCCTCCACAACCACCTCGGGAGTCGCTGACGCCCGACCAGTACTGTCCCCGCGCATGGACCTGGCAGGGGCATCTGCAATCATCACGGGCGGCGGATCTGGGATCGGGCGGGCCTCGGCGCTCGCCTTCGCGGCGGCGGGGGCGACGGTGCTGGTCGCCGACATCGTCGAGGCCGACGGCAACGAGACGGCGCAGCTCATCGAGAAGGACGGCGGCACGGCGGCGTTCACGCGCGTGGACGTCACCGAGCCTGACGACCTCGCCCGCATGCTCGACGAGGCCGAGCGCACCTTCGGCGGCGTCGACGTGCTGCACAACAATGCGGGCATCGTCTGCGGCGAGCCGCTGTGGCCCGACACCGACCCGGCGACGCTCATGCGCCAGGTGACGATCAACCTGGCGTCGGTCGTCGTCGGCGCCCGGCTCGCCGTGCCCTATCTCCGACGCCGTGGCGGGGGCGCCATCGTGAACACGGCGTCGATGGCATCGGTGCTGCCGCTGACCGACGAGCCCGCCTACTCGGCCACCAAGGCGGGCGTGCTGATGTTCACCCGTACATGCGCAGGGATGGAGGTACGCACGGAATCCGCGTGACCGCCGTGCTGCCCGGGTTGGTGAAGACGCCGCTGATCCACAAGAGCGGCGACGGC
>JAFASB010000327.1 GCA_019244985.1 Acidimicrobiia bacterium
TCGTCAACGCGCTGATGCCCAAGCGCAACCAGAAGACGATCACGTCGCTGATCGAGGAGTTCCAGTACCCCAAGTACGGCCCGGGGATGATGTGGGAGAAGTGCACCGAGCTCATCGAGGCGCGGGGCTGCAAGGTCATCATGAACACCAAGGTCATCGGCATTCGCCACGAGAACGGCAAGGCGGTGGCGGTCGTCGCCGAGAGTGCCGGCGGGCGCACCGAGTACCCGGCGGACCACGTCATCTCGTCGATGCCGATCTCCAAGCTGCTGAAGGCCATCGAGCCTCCCGCCGACTCCGGCGTGCAGCAGGCTGCCGACGACCTCGGCTACCGCGACTTCCTCACCGTCGCCCTCGTCGTCCCCGAGGCGTACAGCTTCCCCGACAACTGGATCTACGTGCACTCCCCCGACGTCCAGGTCGGGCGCATCCAGAACTTCGGTTCGTGGTCGCCGTATCTGGTCAAGGAAGGGCGCACCTGCCTGGGTCTCGAGTTCTTCGTCTTCGAAGGCGACGAGACGTGGAACCGCTCGGACGAGGACCTCATCGAGCAGGGCAAGCGCGAGCTCGGCATCCTCGGTCTGGTCGACCCTGCGAAGGTTGAAGCGGGCTACGTCGTGCGGATGCCCAAGGCGTATCCGTTCTACGACGAGAACTACAAGGCCAACGTGGCGCGCATCGTCGAGTGGCTCGACGCCAACACCCCGAACGTCCATCCCGTCGGCCGCAACGGCATGCACCGGTACAACAACCAGGACCACTCGATGTACACGGCGATGCTCACCGCCGAGAACATCGCCACGGGTTCCAACCACGACGTCTGGAGCGTGAACGTCGAGGAGGAGTACCACGAGACCGCCGAGGTCGACGAGGCCGAGGGCGACAACCCCCAGGTCGGCACGCGCGGCACCGGCCGCGACGCGCCGGTCATCTCGCGCGAGCACTACGGCGAGGACCACCCCATCAACAAGGCGGCCGCCGGCTAGGTCGCTAGCGGCTGAACGTTCTCGGGGCCCGGTACGACGGGCCCTGGACCGGGCGTCCCCGCCGCGACGTCCATCGCCACTGCAGCGAGATGCGGGGCCCGACCGGATGGCGGACCGTGGGTACTGAGTGCTCCCAGCCGACCTGGCAGGCCCCACCCATCACCAGCAGGTCGCCGCTGGCGGGGCTGAGGTCGTGGGTCGCGCCCTGGTTGGGAAGCTCGTGGACGAAGCGGTTGGCGCGGGGGCGCAGCAGCCACGGGCGGTGCTGGCCCAGCGTCAGGATGGCAATCACCGTGTCGTCGAGCCAGCGGAGGTCGCGGTCGCGATGGAAGGCCACAAGGTCGCGCCCGTCGCGGTACTGGGCCAGCCCAGGCCCCATGAGGTCGACGCCGTACCGGCGCTGTAGGGCCCGGCTCAGCGCGGGGATCACCGGGTCGAGCGGCTCGCCGGCCCCGGCGCGGGAGGACGCGCCGACGCGGGGCTCGTCGACCCACCGCTCGTAGCGCCATAGCCGGTTCTGGCGCCACGCCGCCTGCGCCAGGAGCGTCTCGTGGAGCTTCTCGGCACCCGTCAACCAGCCGCGAGCCACGTCGACCCACGAGCGCTCGTCGAGCCACACGCGCTCGAACACAACCGCGTCGTCGATCGCGGGCTGGGCGAGCACCGTCACCCTTGCGACCCTACTGGCGGCCGCTGACTACGCGATCGACCCGGGCGATGCGATACAGGACGTGGCGGCGGAGGCGGTCGTCGTCCGGCAGTTGCGGATGATCGAAGTCGTCGCTCGGGTCGTGCGTCATGCCGAGGCGTCGCATCACCGCCTGGGAGCGGACGTTCGTCGTCGACGTGAACGAGACGACCTCATCGACGGCGAGCGACTCGAACGCGAGCTGAAGGGCAGCCGCGCCGCCCTCGGTCGCGTACCCGTGGCCCCACGCGGTGCGGGTCAACCGCCAGCCCACCTCGAGAGCAGGCGTGAAGTGGGCCTCGAACGGCACGGGGTTGAGTCCTATGAAGCCGATGAAGTCGTCGCCGCCCCTGACCTGCACGGCCCACAAGCCGTACCCGTTGGCCTCGAGCTTCTCCTCGATGCGATCGACGAAGGCATCGCTCTCGGCTCGCGTGAGGAGCGCCGGAAAGTGCTCCATCACGGCCGGGTCGGCGTTCAGCGCCGCGAAGGGCTCCCGGTCAGCCTCGCGCCACCGGCGCAGGACCAACCGTTCGGTAGCGAGCTCGGGCTGGGCTGACGGCATGAGCCGTCATTCTTGCTACTTCTTGCGCACCCCGAGGCGGCCGTGATGCGACGACGAGGGGTTCGACGGCACGGCCGCCAGCTCCTGAGGCGTCGCCCCTTCGTGGCCAAGGAGTCCGGCGACCCCCGCCTGGATGGCCTTCGGGTCGATCGTCGTCGTGGTCACGTTCGCGGGCACCGTCGAGGTCGTCGGCACGATCTCATCGTCCGCGGTCGGAGTCGTGCTCCCGCCGCCCTTGAGGGCCAACACCACGACAGCGAGGGCGACGACGCTGACGACAATGAGGATGATCCGCCGTATCCGCGGATCGTCAGGCGGCTGGGGGACGCGCAGGCGCGGCATGGCGGCGGACGGTACCGGCGGCCCCCGCGCCTTCGCCCCGAGTTGGCCGACCCTTAACCGTCCCCTGTCCGAGCCTGACAGATGTGGTCTGAAGCTTCACGTGCGCGTGAGGTTTTGGGTAGACCCGAGGGCGAGATGCAAGGGGTGCGAGAACGGGTCCGGGTTGCGGTCCGCGGCCGCGTTCGCGGGCTGCGGACGCGCAACTTCCGGCTGTTCTTCGTCGGCCAGCTGATCTCCAACTCGGGCAACTGGCTGACGATGGTCGCCCTGACCCTGCTGGTCCTGCACCTGACCGGCAGTGGCGTCGACGTCGGGTTCGTCGCCGCCTGCCAGTTCGGCCCGATCCTCGTGTTGTCGGCGTTCGCCGGTCTAATCGCCGACCGATCCAACAAGCTGCGCCTGCTGAAGGTCACCCAGGTCGGCGAGATGTGCCAGTCGTTCGCCCTCGCCGGCCTGGCCTTCATGCACCATCCGCCGCTCGCCGCCCTCTACGGCACCGCACTCGCGGGCGGCGTCCTGCTGTCGCTCGACAATCCCGTGCGGCGGTCGTTCGTCACGGAGATGGTCCCCCAGGAGGACGTGGCCAACGCCGTCACCCTCTACAGCGCCCTCGTCAACGCCTCCC
>JAFASB010000438.1 GCA_019244985.1 Acidimicrobiia bacterium
GACGAGCGCCACCTTGTCGGCCATCTCCCGAGCGGCCGAGGCCAACGCATCGCGCGGCACGACCCGATTGACCAGGCCCAGGCGCCACGCCTCCGCGGCGTCGATGGTGTCACCGGTGAGCAGGAACTCCTTGGCCTTGCGCATGCCAAGCTCCCACGGCTCCACGAGCAGCTCGACGCCGGCACCGGTCATCCGCAGCACGGGGTTGGAGAACACGGCGTCGTCGGCGGCGACGATGAGATCGCACATGCACGCCAGCATCAGGCCGGCCGCCACGCAGCTGCCCTGAACGGCGGCGATGGTCGGCTTGCGAAAGTCGTAGATCTTCACGCACTTGTCGAAGTACATGACCTGTTCGTGGCGCAGCTTGCCCTCGGCGGTATCGCGCATCTCCCGCCACGGGTCGCCGGCCGCCGGATCGAGCAGCCCCTTGAGATCGTGACCGGCCGAGAAGTGCTTGCCGTTGGCGGCCAGCAGCACCACGCGCACGTTGTCGTCGAGGTCGGCCTTGTCGAACACGGCTTCGAGCTCCTCGAGCATCGCCGTCGACTGGGCGTTCGCCGCTTCCGGCCGGTTGAGCGTCACGGTGGCGACGGCGCCGTCGACCTCGTAGAGGACGGCAGGCTCAGCCACGGGGCAGCCCCAACACGCGCTCACCGACGATGTTGCGCTGGATCTCGTTGGTGCCGGCGAAGATCGAAGACGCCTGGTAGTAGAGCCACGACCGCTGCCAGGTGCCGTCGCCGGGATTGTCCGAAGCGCCGCGCCACAACGGCGCCGCCGGCCCCAGCACCGCCATCGCCGTCTCGTGCAGCCGTTTGCTCATCTCGCTCCAGTACAGCTTCAACGCCGAACCTTCGGGCCCGGGCTCCAGACCTTTCTGCACACGCGACAGCGTTCGCCAGTTGTGGAGCTGGAAGAGCTTGACCTCCACGAAGGCCTCGGCCAGCCGCTGGCGCATCCGCCAGTCGTCCCACGCACCCGTCTTCGACGCCAGGCGCAGAAGCTCGTCGAGCAGCTGCAGGTGGATCACCAGCTGGCGCGGGTTGATGCCGCGCTCGTGGGACAAGGTGGCGTTGGCGACCCGCCAACCCTCGTTGAGGCCGCCGACGAGCTGCTCGGTCGGCACGAAGACGTCGCTGAGAAAGACCTCGTTGAACTCGGCCTCGCCGGTGACCTGCACCAGCGGGCGGACCTCCACACCGGTCGCGCGCATGTCGACGACCAGATACGAGATCCCCTTGTGCTTCGACGCCTCCGCGTCGGTGCGCGCCAGGCAGACACCCCAGTCGGCGAACTGGGCGTACGACGTCCACACCTTCTGGCCGTTCAGCACCCAGCCGCCTTCGACCTCGGTGGCCCGGGTCGACACCGACGCCAGGTCCGAGCCCGCGCCCGGCTCACTGAACAACTGGCACCACAGCTCCTCGGCCGAGAGGATCTTCGACAGCCAGCGCGCCTTCTGCTCGGGCGATCCGTGCGCCAGCAGGGTGGGGCCGGCGAGGTTCACGCCAATGCGTCCCACGAGCTCGGGTGCGCGTGCGCGTGCCAGCTCTTCCTGCACGACGAAGTGCTCGGCCGGCCCGAGTCCACGGCCGCCGTACTCCGACGGCCACGCCACGCCGACCCAGCGGCCCCCCGCCAACGTGCCTTGCCACTCGCGCAGAAACCGGACCTCTTCGTCGAGATCGTCGAAGCGGGGCGGCAGACCGACGCCGTAATCCCACGGCAGGTTGGCCTGCAGCCAGCTGCGCACCTCCTGGCGCAGCGCCTCCTGCTCGGCCGTGGGGGAGAGGTCCATCAGCCCGGAGATTACTGACGACAGCGTCATACACTCCGGCCGCCTCCTATGGACTTCGAGCTCTCCGACGATCAGCGCGCCCTGCAGGACGCGGCGGCCGACCTCCTCGGCTCGCTGTCGACGCCCGAGCGGGTGCGCGCCTCGGCGCAGAGAGAAGAGGCGTACGACACGGCGCTCTGGGAGGCGATGGTCGAGCAGGGTTGGACGGGCGTCGAGCTTCCCGAAGCACGAGGCGGGCTGGGGCTGGGCATGGTCGAGGCCGCGGTCCTCGCCGAGCAGGTCGGCGCCCACATCGCCCCCGCGCCGTTCATCGAGAACCTCCTCGCCGCCGGCGCGCTCGCCGCGCACGGCAGTCAAGACGCGTGGGTCGAGCGTCTGCTCGCAGGTGACGCCGTTGCTGCTGTCGCGTGGCGACCGGACATCCCCGTGGCCTACGCCCCCGTTGCCGACGTCGCCGTCGTGCTCGCGAGCGATAACAACGAGGTGCTGTTCGTCGAGCTCAGCGACGGCCCCGATATCGAGCGTGAGCCGGCTATGGATCTCACGCGTCCGCTGGGTTGGCTGCGCGTCGAGGGTCGTACGACGACGGCGATCGGAGGTCCCGAGGAGGCGACAGAGCTTCTTGACCGGGGCGCAACCCTCTACGCCGCGGCGCTCCTCGGCGGCGCGGCGCGCGTCCTCGACATGGCGACCGGATACGCCAAGGAGCGTGTGCAGTTCGGCAAGCCGATCGGCAGCTTCCAAGCGGTGAAGCACCGGTGCGCGGACATGCTCGTCGACGTCGAGGGCATGCGGTCGACGGCGTACTGGGCCGCCTGGTGCCTCGCCGCGGGTGACGCTGACGCCCATGTGGCTGCCTCCACGGCCAAGACGTGGTGCTCGGACGCCGCCCGCCGGGTGATGGCCAGCGGCCTGCAGGTCCACGGCGGGATCGGCTTCACGTGGGAACATGACCTCCATCTGTTCGTCAAGCGCAGTCACCTCGACCAATTGGCATTCGGCGACGCCGCGTACCACCGCGAGCGCCTCGGCCCGCTGCTCCGACAAAGCTTGGAGTCGACCCCGCCGGTGTGCTAACTAGTGACACCGGCGGGGAGGTGAAGTGCTTCGCGCGTCGAATCTCCAAATCCATGCTTCACCACTGTCCGCGTTTACGTATCGGACAATCTGGGCAGTGACCACGGCCGGATGAGCCGCTCCGTGAGAATCTTTCGGGACACCCCGTCATCACAGAGCGGTTCGTCCGTAGGTACAGGTAGGGCGGAGACGGTGACAGCCGGACTCCGGGGGACCACATCGGCACAAGAAGGAGCACTCTCGTGAAGGCACGAGTCGCAGCACTAGCCACAGTGGTGCTGACAGCAGCCGGGATGCTTACGGCGTTCACACCTGGGCCGGCCACGGCACAGGGATCGTTCGGAGCATTCCAGGCCTACGCCAATGGCACCAAGCAGCACGTGCGCGTGGTTGACGCCGGTGGGCAGACGCTCGCCAACGTCGACACGTCGTTCTCGGGCGCAACCGCGAACTCGACCGGCCTCGGGACCGCGGTGAACAACGTCTTCGACGAGCCGGTGCAGCCGGCCCAGGCGAGCAAGAACAGCTACTCGCGGGCCGCAGCCGCCGAGGTTGGTCTCGGAGCGAAGTTCCCGGCCAACGTCGACCCGAGCCAGATCATCCTGCCGAAGCTCACCGAGTCGGCGGCCGCCCCGTCGCAGGTGGGCGTGCGTACGGACCTGGTTGGCCCGATCAACGCC
>JAFASB010000140.1 GCA_019244985.1 Acidimicrobiia bacterium
AGACGCACAAACCGTTCACCGACACCCACGCGGTGACCCGCCTGGCGTTCGCCAACTACTTCGTGGCGCGCACGGGCGTCGACGGCAACCACAAGCTCTGCATGCTGAACATGGATCCCGTCACCGGCGACCTGTCGTTCGACAACACGTTCATCGACGAGAAGCTGGGCACGCCGTGCGTCGACTTCAACCGCAAGCACTGGCCGGGCGGCGCCACGACGGGCTACTACAAGCCGCACTCGATGTTGTTCGTCGAGAACGCCCCACCGCAGACAGGGATCACGCCCTACGGCACGTCCCCGACGTACTGGGGCCAGGAGATCGATAACGGGGTCGACACCGGGGGCCTGCCCTACTCACCGTGAGGTCACGGGCGGCCCGGGCCGTCGCCTTTCTCATCGCCGTCGTCGCCGTCGTCGCCGGGTCACCCCGCTCGGCGGACGCGCATCCGTACCTGGTGCGCGCCGACCCGGCACCGGGTTCGGCGCTGGCGACGGCGCCGAAGGAGCTCCAGCTGCTGTTCACCGAGCGCCTCGACGGGCCGTATTGCTCAGTGACCGTCGTCAGCGCGGACGGCCGGCGGCACCCGACGACGGTGCACGTGACCGGTACAGGTCTCCTCGCCGACGTCAACGGCACCCTCGGCAACGGTGCGTACCGGGTCGAGTGGAGCGTCATCGGGGACGACGGCCACCGCGTCGACGGCGACTACGGACTGGGTGTCGGCGCCGCGGCGGCGCCGGGCGTGGCCGCCGTGGCCGGCCGGGCGTCCGAACCCGGCAACGCGGCAACACGCGTCGTCCTCGTCGTCCTCGACCTCGCCTTGGCCGCCCTCGTCATCGCCACTGCCTTCTTTCTCTCCGGTCCCGGTCACGATGCACGGCGACGATCGCGGTCGACTGTCATCTTGACGCTGTGGGTCGCAGCCGTGGGCGGTGCAGGTCTCGTCGTCGGGCAGCTGTGGGTCGGGCACAGCTCCGTGTGGTCGTCGGCGACGGGGCGGCTCGCTTTGCAGCGCCTGTTCGCAACGCTCGCGCTCTTCCCCGCCGTGTTCGGGCTCATCCGTCTGCGCCGTCTGAACCAGGCCTACGCCGTCGTCGCCGTCGCCGATCTTCTCGCGGCCGTGGCCCTCAACAGCCACGCCTTCGCGGCTTCCACCGGCCGCACGGCGCAGGTCGCGGTCCTCACCGTCCACTTGCTCGCGGCCAGCGCGTGGCTCGCAGCCGTCGTCGCTGCGCTCGTGGGTGCGCCGACGCGGCGTCTCGTCGTACCCGTCGTCATCTCCGCCGCCGTCGTCGTCGGGACCGGCGTGTTCAACGCCCACGTGCAGCTCGGCGACGTGGGCGAGCTGCTCCACTCCGCGTACGGGCGGGTCCTCGACGTCAAGGTCGCCCTCGTCGTCGTGATGGTGGCGGCGGGGATCGCCGCTGTTTGGCGCCGGTGGGAGGCATACGCAGGCGTCGGGGTCGTGGTGCTTGCCGGCGTGCTCGGGCAGCTGCCGAACCCGGTCGCCATCCCGCTCTTCTCACAGCGCCATCCGCGGCCGCTCGGGTCGACGGTCGCCACGACGTCGACCGGCAAGACGCTCCTCGCCGTCACCCTCAGCCCGGGCCGGGCCGGCCTCAACCGACTTGTGGTGTCCGTCGAGCGCCCCGACGCAAACGACGTGCCGCTGGCGGTGGCGGGCGCGGGCCCGATCGACGTGGCTGCGACGTGCGCGTGCGGAGCCCCGCCGGTCAGCGGGCGCCTCACACCGGTCGACGGGAGCCCGGCCCTCGCAGGCCCACTGCTCCTTCCACGGGTCGGGCGGTGGTCACTGAGGCTGGCGGCGCCCGACGGGCCCGCAGTCGCCGACGTCGACGTCAGCGGCCGCCCCGCGAACGACGAGGTGATTGTCGGCGTGCCCGCGGACCTGTCGGGCCCGAATGCCGACGTTTGCGCCGACGAGATCCGTGGGCTCCAGGTGGCGGTCGCCGAGGTGAACGAGCGCGGCGTGGCCGGCGGGCGCGCCCTCCGCGTCGTCGCCGTCGACAGCCACGGTCCCAACCCGGCGGCTGCGGTAGGCGCGCTGCGCACGCTGGGTGCCCGCCTGCTGGCGGAGCCGTGCGGGCCGGCCGACGCCGTGGGCGCAACCGACCGCGCAGCGAGCGCGGCCGCCATGCCGGTGATCGGAGGCGACGGCGACACCGCGCCCTGGATCTGGCCGACGGCTGCGGCCCCGGGGGTGGAAGCGGCCGCCGTCAACGAACAGATCGCTCGCCAGGGCGGGCAGCACCCGCTCGTCGTCGTCGGCCGCGAAGCGCACCAGCAACAGATCGCGCGCGCGCTCGGCGACATGCCCGCGATCGTCGCCGGTGAGCCGGCGCCGACGGCGGCCCGCATCAGGCAGGCCAGCCCCGACATCGTCGTGTTTGCATTGTCGGCGGAGGAGGCGCCGCCACTGCTGCGGGCACTCGCCACCGTCGACCCCCTATGGGGCCCGGTCCACGGCGCCCTGGGCACGTCATCGATGATGTCGGCGACGGTCGTAAGCACGGGCGGCGAATGGTTCAAGGACGGTCGAGTGTCGCTCGCCAGCGAAGTGAACCCCTCGGATGGAACATCTCTCGACTACGCAACGCGTTTGCAGCAGCTGTTCCCCGGCTCCCACCCGTCGGTCGACGGGATCCGCGGTTACCTAGCCGGCTGGCTGATCGCCAACGTGCTGCACAAGGCGCCCGGCGCGTCGCCGGCCGCGGTTCGCCACGTGCTGACCCACGATCTCAGGTCGTTCGTCTTCGGCCCCACGCGTCTGCGGTGGGAGGGCGCCGGCCGAGGCGCTCAGTCACTCGCGTTCTTCCAGACCGTGTTCACGAACCCGCTCGCCCTGGCCGGCCTACCGGGCGAGGTCGGCCACGCCGGCGTCTTTTTGGGGCAGGGTTCGTTCGTGCAAGTGACGCCCTGGAGCACGATCCGTGATTGAGCGCGCAGTGAAAGCGCTGCTCTCCGTCGTCGTGGGGTGTGCACTGACCGCGTGCAGTGGCGGCGGCTCGCACTCCGCGAACGCACCGAAGGCGCGCCCGCTCAGCGTCGCCCAGGTCCGCGCCATGGTCGAGGACTACGAAGGCCGGCTCCAAGCTGCCTATGCCAGCGGCGACCCTTCGCACCTCGCCGACTTCCTCGCCGGCCCCCAACTGCAGGGAAACACGGCGACGATCAACATCCTCAACGACCGGCATCAGCACAACGTGTTCCACCTCCACGTCGACGACGTCTCGATCACGAGCCAGGCCGATGACCGCATCGTGGCGGCGGTACAGGACCACACCACCGACAATGCCTTCGTCGACACGGCGACCGGCCAGGCGGTCAACGGAGGCCTGCCCGGCCCCGAAGCGCAGTCGTTCGTGTTGTTCTTCGACCGCAACCCCCATGACGGACGCTGGTACTGGACCGGCGCCCAGAAGCAATAGCCGGTACCTGCGCTGACCAGCATCTTTGCCTTGAGCCGGACCCGTTTTCAGCCGATGG
>JAFASB010000191.1 GCA_019244985.1 Acidimicrobiia bacterium
CACCCGCTGCCGCCAACATCGCATCGCACCAGGCAGGACGTACACCCCGTCGGCAACCCGCTCGATGTCGCCCCTCCGCAGGCGCTGGTGCATCGCGGACTTGGTTGCCCCGGCACTTCGCGCCTGCGCGGCGCTGAATGCTCCGTACTGCGAGGCCGCGACCTTTCGGATCGCCCTGTCCAACCGACGTGCATCCATGGCCCGGCAGTATGACCAGGGGGGTATGACAGTCAGGTCGCCGGCCATTCTGGCGGTCGTGGGCGCCGTATCGCGATGCCCAGGACCGCCAGAAGCGGAGCGGCCGCCGAGTCTGTGCCTTCTGGCGGTCCTAGATGCCGTATAGCGACACCCACGACCGCCAGAACGGAAGGAGAAAGCGCTGCGGGGTTAGGCGGCGGGCGGGGCTTGCCTTGGGTGGGGCATGCAGAGCTCGTCGTATTCGGCGATGACGATCTCGCCGGCGTTGTCGCCGCAGGCCGGGCATTCCGGGTCCCGGTTGACCTTGAAGTTGCGGAACGTCTCCTCGAGCGCGTCGTAGGCCAGCAGCCGGCCGATCAGGGGATCACCGAGGTCGAGCAACAGCTTGATGGCCTCCATGGCCTGGATCGACCCGATGATCCCCGGGAGCACACCCAGCACACCGGCCTCGGCGCACGACGGCGCGAGCTCAGCCGGAGGCGGCTCGGGGATCATGCACCGGTAGCAGGGACCGACGTACGGCGCGAACACTGTGGCCTGGCCCTCGAACCGGAAGATCGACCCGTGCACGACGGGAATCCGCTTGAGCAGCGATGCGTCGTTGACCAGGTACCTCGTCGGGAAGTTGTCGGTGCCGTCGACGATCACGTCGTAGCCGTCGATGATGTCGAGGATGTTGTCGGCGCCCAGACGGACGTCGTAGGTCACGACGTTCACGTCCGGGTTCAGGGCAGTCAGGGTCTTCTTGGCCGAGTCGACCTTGCGCTCCCCAACCCGGTCGACGTTGTGCAGGATCTGCCGCTGCAAATTGGAGTCGTCGACGACGTCCATGTCGATGATGCCGATCGTGCCGACGCCGGCGGCCGTCAAATACAGGGCCGCCGGTGAACCGAGTCCGCCCGCTCCCAGCAGCAGCACCTTGGAGTCGAGCAGCTTCTGCTGGCCCTTCTCACCGACTTCGGGCAGCAGCAGGTGGCGCTGGTAGCGGTTGCGCTGCTCGGCGGACAGGGTCCGGGGCGTCACCCACTCGCGGCCCTCGTCCTTCCACTTGTTGAACCCACCCGCCATGGAGACGACGTCGGTGTAGCCGAGGTCCTGCAGCGTCTTGGCCGCGAAGGCCGAGCGGATCCCCGAGGCGCAGTGGATGACGATCGGCGTCGAGCGGTCGGCGACCCGGCTCTCGATCTTGGACTCGAGATTGCCGCGCTCGACGTGCAAAGCCCCCGGAATGGCCCCCTGCTGGTACTCGTCGGGCTCCCGGACGTCGACAACGACGGTGCCGGGCCGGGCGATGGCCTCGGCTGCGCCCGCGGTGTCGACCTCCCTGATCTGGGACTTTGTCTCCTTCAGCAGTTCACGGAAGCTCGCCATAGTTCATAAAACTTTACTCCCCCGGTCGGAATTCCCTCACCGTGACTGGGTACACCCGAAAAGGTGAATCGGCCGCGGCTCACTTCGCTCGATGTCCTGCGGGGACTGACGATCCTCGGGATGATCATCGTCAACAACCAGGGCGACGGAAACCACGTCCTGCCCAGCCTCGGCCACGCCCATTGGAACGGGATCACCGTCGCCGACCTCGTCTTCCCGTTCTTCCTCGTGATCATGGGCGTGTCGATGGCGATCAGCTTCGCCAAGAAGCGGCCGACGCTCACCAAGGTCCTCCGCCGTAGCGTCCTTCTTTTCGCCTTCGGCTTCTTCCTGAACGCCTTCCCCCACTTCGACCCCGCCGAGGTCCACATCATGGGCGTCCTCCAGCGCATCGCCCTCGTGTACCTGGCGACTGCGCTCGTCGTCCTCTACGCGCCGCACAAGGCGCAGCTGGCGATCGGCGGCGCCCTGCTCGTCGGCTACTTCGCCCTGATGACCCTCGTCCCCGTCCCCGGCCACGGCGCCGGGGTGCTCACCCCCGACGGCAACCTGGCCGGGTATATCGACCGGGCGCTGCTCGGCGCCAGACATGTCTACGGCAACGGCCCCTACGACCCGGAGGGTCTGCTGAGCACGCTCCCCGCTGTCGTCTCCGCCCTGATCGGCGTCTGGGCGGGCGATTGGGTCCGCCGGCAACGCGTGGGTACCCACGTCACCAAGCGGCTCGCCACCGTCGGGCTCGCGCTTGCCGTTGCGGGCGCGGCGTGGGCGCCGCTGTTCCCGATCAACAAGAAGCTGTGGACCAGCTCCTACGTGCTGTTCACCGGCGGTTGTGCGCTCATCCTGCTGGCGATCACCTACGAGGCCGTCGAAGTCAGAGGGTTCAGGCGTCTCGGTCGACCCTTCGAGATCCTCGGCCTCAACGCGATCCTCGTCTACATGGCGTCCGAAGAGCTCGCCTACGTCGTCGACAGCACCCATTTCAAGCCGTGGCTGTACACGCGGGTGCTCACACCGTTCGCCGGCGAGATCCTGGGCTCGCTGCTGTTTTCACTGACGCTCGCGGCGGTGACCTGGCTCCTTGCGGGCGCCCTCTACCGCCGCCGCGTGTTCCTCAAGGTTTGACGATCGCCGGCAGGACCTCGCTGATCGACCCGCGCAGAACGGCATCGGCGATCGAGTCGAACGGTGTCGGCTCGGCGTTGACGATGATCAACGCGGCGCCCGATTCCTTTGCGATCGGCACCATGCCGGCGGCCGGATAGACACCGAGGGTCGACCCCACGGCCAGGAGCAGGTCGCACGTCTCGGCGGCCAACTGGGCCCGCATCAGATCGCCGGCGACCAGGTTCTGTCCGAAGGAGATCGTCGCCGACTTGAGGATGCCGCCACACGTCCGGCACGCCGGGTCGTCCTCGCCACCCCGGACCCGCTCGAGCGCGCGCTCCATCGGCGCCCGCTCGCCGCACGACAGGCACTCGACCTCGCGCATCGTGCCGTGGATCTCGACCACCTTGGCCGGATCGCTTCCGGCGAGGAGGTGCAGCCCGTCGACGTTCTGGGTGACGAGCGTGTGCAGCTTCCCCTGCAGCTCGAGGTCGACCAGCGCCAGATGGCCAGGGTTGGGGGACGCCGCCCAGGCCCGGTGGTCCAGCCGGTTGCGCCACGCGCGCTTTCGCACCTCGGGATCGGCGACGTAGTACTGCAGCGTCGCCATCTTCTCGGCCTCGGGGTTCTTGGTCCACACGCCGTTCGGCCCGCGGAAGTCGGGGATCCCCGAGTCGGTCGAGATCCCGGCGCCGGTGAGAACGACGACGCGCCGGGCCCGCCCCACCAGCTCCCGCGCCTGGCCCAGCGACTGCGCGAGCGATTCTGAGGCCACGGCCGTCGACAGTATCCCTTGACTCTTTTCCATCATTACAGATATATAGACATAGTTAACCGTAGATAGTGGGGAGAAGACGTGAACGTCGATGCGCTGCAGATCCGCCCCTGGCCCGACCCGGTGATCGACACCGTGGGCCACGACCCCCGTTCGCACTACGTGGAGGAGTTCTGGCTCGGGATCCTCGGGCCGTCGACGACGGGAATTTCAACGGAACCAGGTCCGGAATTTCACGGCTACACAACGTTCCGTGAAAGTGTGTCAAAGAGGTGCTCCCAACCGTGACGCACCGTCTCCGCTAACTAGCGCGAGCGGCGGTGCCGACGGTGAATCAGCGGGCCGACGCATTGACCTCTTCGTTCGTTTGGCGGAGACTGACGGACCTGTCACAGGGGCGTGAACACAGAGGAGGAAGAGGCATGCCGCGACGAAGTCGCTAGGGAACACGCCCTCGCGACGCATCCCCGGAAAGGGGCGTTGCGTCATGCTCCACGGATCCGCCAAGCGCCGGCAGATGGCGCGGTCGCTCCTGCCGTCCACGGCCCGCCGCTCCGCCCGTCAGAACCTCGAGTTCCTTCACCGCTCGCACCGGCATGCCGTGCGCTCGGCCCTGGCGGCCGCCGTGTGCGCCGGCGCCGTGATCGACGATGCGCTGCTCGAGGATGCCGGAGATGCCGAAGTGCCGCTCTATCCCGCCCGGGCCATTCGCGATGTAGTGCGCCAGCGCCGCGCAGCAGACAAGGTGGCGCCCTTTCTCCGTTGGGCAACCGCCTTGACTGCTGAGCTGCCCCGGGAGGAGCGCTTGAGCCGTTTGCGTGCTGCGCTGCCCCAAGGCCTCATCGGAACCCACGCTCTGAGCCACCTCGAGCGCGAGGAGCACTTCGCGACCCCTCAGTGGGATTGGTGGTCGGCCACCAGGGACGACCGGGTGCCGAAGCACTCCAGAGCGGAGCTGGCCGCAATGCTCACCGAGGTGCTCGAGTCTCCCGGCGAACATGCCGCCTTCAACCGGGCGATGAAGGCGTCCGAGGCGTTCGCCAACGAGGGCGAGACCGCCGGCGAAGGTCCGCTCCACCGGGTCCTGTTGGGTCGCCATGATGTCGAGCCATTCTTGAGCGACGTGTACGCGGCGGGCTACGCGATCCCGGGCCGCTGGCAGTGGCGCCACGCCGGCGACGCACCCCGCGACCGTGCGGACGCGATTCGTCGCACGGGCTACCGGCCCTATTGGCTGCGGGCCCTCTGGGCCTACGCGGAAGCCCGCGCCTCGTACCGCCCGCCGCAGGGAGGACGTCCGCCAACGCCTGCTCGGGTGTAGTTCAAGCGCGTGGCCCGCCAAGGCGATCAACACATCGGTACAAGGAACCCTTGAACACACCGGAGCCAGCTGGGTGTCCGAGTCCGCGTAAGCGAACACAGAGCGGGCGCTGGGTGCGGGCCAACTGCAGGAAGCGGGGCGACCAAAGTGCGGCCGTCAAGAGGATTGCTGACCGGCGATCGGGACGACCTCAATGCCGCCGAGAAATTGCCGGTTCAGGGATAGGCGATCTGCGCACCCCGCGTTCCCCCCCTGGGCCGGAGGCTCCTCAACTCCTCCCGCGCTTGCGACCAAGGCTCTCGCACTTCGCGTCTACGACAGAAACGACGGCCTTGGGGATGTCCAATCTCTTCGCAGCCGAGCGAACCCGATCGAGCATCGCCGCCCCCGACGCCTCAGCGAGGGCCGGATCGAGACGCCACGCGCGTGCCTCCTCGACGACGTCGGACAGGGTCATGTGGTCGAACCGCCACTTGCCGTTCACGCTCATCGCCGCTTCCTTGCGGAGCTGGGGCCACAGGGCAGTCGGCACGGTGTCGTACATGGGTGCAAGGGCCACCGCCTCGGGCTCTGGGTGAAGGAGAGCGACGTTCTTTCCGTGGGCGTCTGCGTTGGCCGTGAGGATGGTGAACACCAGGACCTCGACGAGGCGCCTGAGCTCGTGCTCGGGATCGGGCGCATAGCGGTCCAGGAGTTCGCCGATGTCACGCCAGGCGGGTCCGCCCGCCCGCTCGTACTTGCCACGGCCCCGGCCGGCCTCGGGGTCGCGTCCCAAGGCTTGGCACGCGTCCTCTTGGTGGATCCGGACGAGTTCGCCCGCGGCATCGACGGTCCGGTCGAAGCGGGAGACGATCAGACACGGCAGGCGCGCAATGGTCGTCACCTCGACGTCCACCGTGGTGAGACCCACCGCTCGGGCGAGCGCGAGGCATGCGGCTTCGGCTTGGACGAGCCCGGGAAAGCGTCGGTCCTCCACCTTGAGGATGTGCGTCGACGGACGGCCGTGGACCGGCCGGCCCCACCCGCCATCGAGCTTGATGAGCAGGAGCTTGTCCTGCAACCCCGCGATGGAGAGCTCGCTGTCGTCGTGCAGGCCGAGGGGTCGGTCCGGAAGCGCGGCGACTTCTTCGGCTAGTGCGTCAGCGGTGTAGGGCTCGACGCCGCCCGAGCCCCTGTCGGGCGCGTCCGGGCCAATGACGACTGCGCCCGCCACATCCCGGCCGAATCTGGCGAGGAGACCGAACGTGTCGTACGCCGGCAAGCGGGCCTCGGCGGCCATCGCCTGACGATGCTGGCCCTCGGGCAAAAGCCCAGAGCAGAACACGCTGGCGTCCTGGCGGCGGGGTCGCAGCGGCAGCGAACACGACAGCAGCGGGACGTTGCCTGCCCAGCGGGCCAGCGCCTCGTCGCTATAGGTGAGACCCACACGGCCAGGCCCGGCGTCGGACAAGTCAGCGGCATGGATGCCATACAGCCAGACAGGCAGCGGGTCACGCTTGGCCATGGTTGTCGTCGAGCGTGATTGTGACGGACGCTCCGAGCCGGCGAAGCAGACGGATGGCGTGTTCCAGGACTCGAGCCGAGCGGCCTGCCTCGATCTGGGCGACGTAATCCCGGCTAAGCCCGGCGCGTTCGGCAGCTTCAGACTGCGTCAAGTGGTGCAGAGCTCGGACATCTGCAATGGCATGGCCGAGGTCCGCACCCGAGCGGACTGTCCAGGTGCGTTTGGCGGCAGAAGGTTGCTGTGACATTACTGTCACAGCATAGTTGCGAAGGGGAGCTGTGACAACATTGTCACAGACCTGGTCGTCGCCGCAACGTGACAATGTTGTCACACCCCGGCGAACCACGGCCCACTGTTGCTCGCTCGGCGACTCGCCCTCTTGGCCGCCGGCCATTGCCGACCAGGCCGCCACGTGGCGAGGGGATACGAGTCAGCTGGCGTCGCGGTGGTTCTACGAATGCCCAGGGAACGTCGAGTACGCAACGGTGGCGGCTCGCCCTGTGGGAGACGAGCTCGAGCGCCCTCATGCACGCGCGCCGTGGTGTCGGCGGACTCGTCGCCCAGACCCGGCCGTGACTTCAGTCGAGATGCGCCCAGCGCCCTCTTCGAGGGAGTCGACGGCGAAGCTGCCTAGGCATGTTGCGCCGCACGGCGCACGCCTGCGCGCATGACCACCGTCTCGACGACATCGTCCGCCGGTCGCCAAGGTCGAGGTGCAGTTGCCAGTGGTTCGCGGCGAGCGAGACCAATCTCCCGTTCGCGAGGTGGACGAGTCCTACCAAGAGCAGCAGACCTGCCGAGCTCGACAGAAACGGGAGCGCGGAATCGTTGCCAGTCGATCCGTCAGCGATCGGGCTCGTCCCGCACGCGAGTTTGACGGTCTGCGCCTCCGGAAGCCGGCACCCGATGCAGTCGTCCTCCTCGGCCAGGTGGCGGTGGAGGTCGGCCGTCCACATCCGAGACGTCGTCGCGTGGATGAGGATCGGCTCGCCCCGCTGACCGATGGCCGACCGCAGGCCTGGCCCGTTGGCCAGCGGCAACACGAGGTCCGGGGGGCGTGGCGCGTCGAGCAGCCAGTCGTCGTACCAACCGTCGTACCCGCGAGCCGCCAGCAAACCGGCGGTGACGATCGCCTTACTTGCGAGGTCGCCGCTCGGCTCGCCGTCGACCCACCCGGCATGTCGTGCCAGTAGTCCCAAGCCCCGGTTCGTGTTGTGAAGCTGGACGAGGTCGCCGTCGACGAATACCCAGTCGTCGCGGATGCCGACGTACCGAGTCCAGTACGCGAGACCGGACGCGACCGCCCCCGCCCCGACCACCGCGACCGTGCCGAGGTCGAGAGGGTCGACGCCGTCGGACGGCCCGCTGCCGCCCTCCTCGGTGAGGTCCCACATCGACACAACGCGGGGAGCGACGGGTTGGCCGAGCGAAAGACGCGTGAGGGCGGCGGCACCGAGACAAGCGGCGCCGGCTGCCCCGATCAGGGTCGACAGATCGGTCGAGAAGCTTCCGTGTTCGCCAACGCAGGCGCGGTACCGGTCTGCTCCGAGGCAGAGGGGCAAGCGTTCCACCGGTCCCACGCCGACGGCCGCCCGAGGTATGTCGACGTCCCGGAGCGACGAGGCCACGGCGAGGTGGTTGTACGGGTCGATCTCGTACACGAGCGCGGCCACCTCGGCCGCCAGCGACGTCTCTCCGGCCAACGACGGCACCAGGAGGCCGACGTCGGGCACAGCGATCCGAAGGGCGCGGTGCAGACGTGCCGCCATGTTCACCAGACTGAGCGCCGCTACCTGGCCAGCGGGCGTCTCGGCGACAGCGGGCGACACGACGATGCCGATCGGCTCCTCGAAGGGATCGACGAGCCCGTACTCGACGGTCCGGCGGTCGCGGTCTGCGTAGAAGCGCTCGCGGGTCACGACACGAGCGCGGGCGGCACCACGACCATTACGTCGGCCCCATCGTCGACAGCGACCCACCGTCCATCCTGGAACTGGTGGAGGCCGGCTCCTTCGGACGGGAAGATCGAGCCGTTGCCGTAGTCCGCGACCACGAGGGAGAACATCCCTTCGTACGGCAGGAGGATCATCTTGTCGTCGCCGTCGGAGTGGCGTGTGTCCCGGCCGGGGTGGCTGTGGACCTGGCTGACGACGACCATCCCCATCCGCCTTGCGGCCCGCGCTGCTCGTCCGACTGCGGCGTGCCCGATGCGGACGCTGCCCCATGTGTGTTCGGCTTCGGGCACCACCATCGAGCAGACGACGGTGTCGGCGTCGGTGCGGCGGCCGATCCATAGCGCGATGCCCTCGTGCCGCCCGTCGTCACCGGAGAAGGAGCGCAACGCTGCGAGTGTCTCGGTCGCAACGGCTGCGGCTACCAGGATGCGGCCTCGGCCTGCGGCTCGCGGCAACGGCGTCCGCCGGTGGACGGGCGTCTCCACTTCGCACTCGCGGGTCACCCGATCCTCCCCGGGCTGTGCCGTAGGTGGGCCGCGACGGCGGCGAGCATCTCGCCCACGTTCTCGGCATGGATGCCCTCGCGGACGTTGGCCCAGTTGGTCAGCCCGCCCCACTCGTGCGGGCCGTTCTCCACGGTGTACGCCCGGCGGCTGAAGTGGGCGCAGATGATGCCGACGGAGTGGAAGATCGACGCTTGGCCGCCGACGGGGCCCGGCGAGGGCCATGCTCCGGCTGTCATTTCCTCGGTCTCTGGGTCCAGGAACAGCCAGGTCGGCGGAAGCGCGCGGTACCCGTCGAAGGCGCCGCGGAGCAGGAGCCGCCCGCTATCGGCCGGGTGCAGCATCCGGACGTCGAGGAGGAGTCCCGCCCCGAGCGCCAGATCCCAACCATGACGCTCCGCCCACCGCCGGGCGCCGTCGACCTCAGCCTCGACGACGACCCGAGACACGTCGGCGGGGACGGCAGTCACACACCGCCGCCGACGTCGACGAGCTCCAGCTCGTCCCCGTTGTGCACGCCAGCAGCATCCAGGGACGCGGTCCGGTCGAGGGCGACCCCGTCGCGCTCGAAGGAGGCGCTCGTCGGGTGGAGGCCGAAGCCCGTCGCCGCCTCGGTAGCGGCGTCCCCCACTGACTCGGTTCCAGGGAAGGTGAAGTGCTTCGGGTTGTGCTCCGACGGCGCCAGCACCCTCACGTTCAGCTTGTCCTTCTTCTCGTGCTCTGCCATGGCTGCGGTCTCCCCATCTGTCCCACAACTGGGACGGCGTTCTACACTCGCAATGGTACTCGCGTCGTACCGATATTCCAACACTGTCCCGAACTCGCAACAGGAGAGTCGTCCTTGGCAGAGCCCCGCCTCGACGTAGCCGCGTTCCACGCCGCCCTCGACCGGGAACGAAATGAACGGGGGCAGCTGTCCTGGCGCCAGGTCGCAGACCAGGCCGGGGTGGGCGCCTCGACCCTTAGCCGCCTCGCCCAAGGACACAGGCCCGACGTCGACAGCTTCGCCGCGCTCGTCCACTGGCTCGGCCTGCCCGCCGAAGATTTCCTCCGACACCCGTCCGGCCAGCCGTCACGAACGGCGACCCCAACGACCGAAGCTGTCGCCAGCCTGCTCCGCGCCAACAAAGACCTGGACCCGGCCTCGGCAGATGCAATCACCAACATCCTCGAGGCCGCGATGCGGCTCGCGGAGAAGCGGGCGCAGAGCTGAGGATCGAGGTTGCCGCGTGCGACGTGGGTTCCAGGCTGCGGCTGAACGGCTCGCAGGCGAAGTCCGCACTGAACTCAGGCTCGACTACGACGACCGGTTCGATCCGCTCGTTCTCGCAGACGCCTACGGCGTGCCCGTCGCCTCAATCACCGAACTGGTCGCGCACGGCGCCGACCCAGCCTCCATCCACCAGCTGACGATCGTCGACCGAGGCTGCTTCTCCGCCGGGACGGTGTTCGTCGGCACTAGTCGCCTGATCGTCTACAACCCAAGCCACTCGGATCGGCGCCTCGCCAACTCGATCAGCCACGAGCTGTCCCACCTCGTGCTGGAACACGTGCCGGGACCGGCCATCGGACCCGGTGGCTGCCGCGTGTGGGACAAGGAAGTCGAGGACGAGGCCGACACACTCGCCGGGATGCTGCTGGTCACCCGCGACGCCGCGCTGGCGTGCGCCCGGGTCGGGCTCCCGCATCCCATCGGCGCCGCCAGGTTTGGCGTGAGCACCGAACTGATGAGGTGGCGCACGGACCACAGTGGCGCGGCGAGACAGGCGCAGGCGGCGGCGCGCAACCGCGGCAAGGTCATTCCTTCTTTGTCAGCTGCTGGCCAGCGGCAGCTACCACGCGTCGCCGAGTTGGAATGGCTCGCCGATCTATCGGCTGCCCAGTGGCGGACGGTGCTTGCGGAGTGCCGAGGCGCACTCGTCGCGGGCACAGTCCACCAACTCAATGTCGTGGTCACGACCCCCGTCGCCGTGAGATGAGGCGCTATGAGTGACTCTGACGCACAGGTCGCCCCGAATGTTCCACGGGTTTGTCAGGAGGGGCATCCCGCAAGTGCCGGTCTGGTCGGAGCAACTTCCCCGATCACGAGATCTCGACGACGACGTCATAGCCAGCATCTGCTGGCGGCGCTGTCGACGCCGAAGGCGGCCGCGGCCGCACCGGGAGTAGGGCCTGGCGCATCGCCATGGGCGATCCCCTCAGCCGTCGTCAGCGGCGCCGGAACTGCCTGATTGAGTCGGGGTGACGTTGCGGGGGTGCTCGTAGCGTCGGTGGAGCGCCGGCGGTCTTCGTTCGCGAACTGCCTGCCGACTTCGTGTCTGGCTTTCGATACGAG
>JAFASB010000326.1 GCA_019244985.1 Acidimicrobiia bacterium
CGGGCTCAAGGTCACCGCCCAGAAGCAGGACGACGGTTCCTACCTCGTCAATGGCGTGAAGACCTGGTGCACGTTCGCGGCGCGCGCCGACGTTCTGATGCTGCTGGCCCGCACCGATCCCGACCGCTCCAAGGCACACCGGGGACTCAGCCTGTTCGTGGTCCCCAAGCCCAGAGGCGAGGGCCACGGCTTCGAGTTCACCCAGGACGGCGGCGGCCGGCTCGAGGGCCGTGCCATCGACACGATCGGCTACCGCGGGATGCACTCCTACGAGGTCGCCTTCGAGAACTGGCGTGTCCCGGCCGAGAACCTCATCGGGGGCGACCAAGGCCTCGGCCGGGGCTTCTACCTGCAGATGGAGGGGTTCGAGAACGGACGGCTGCAGACCGCGGCGCGCGCCGTGGGGCTGATGCAGGCTGCCTACGAGGCGGCGCGCGACTACGCCAACGAGCGCGCCGTGTTCGGTCACCCGATCGCCGACTATCAGCTCACCCAGGCCAAGCTGACGCGGATGGCGGTGCTGATCCAGGCATCCCGCCAGGCCATGTACCGCGTCGCCCGGCTCATGGCCGCAGGCGAGGGAGCGCTCGAGGCATCGATGGTGAAGGCCTACGTCTGCAAGGCAGCCGAGTGGGTTACGCGGGAAGCCGTGCAGATCCACGGCGGCATGGGCTACGCCGAGGAGTTCGCCGTCAGCCGGTACTACGTCGACGCACGCGTGCTGTCGATCTTCGAAGGCGCCGACGAGACCCTGGCCCTGCGGGTGATCGCCAAGCGGCTCGCAGAGCGCTCAGCGGCCTGACGAGAGAGCGGCCTGCATCCGGGGAACCGTCAGCCCGCCGCTCCCGTTCACCGAGCACCGCGGAGCGAACGTGCCGCCGCCGTCATCCGAGCACAGAAGCCCGCCGCCGTTCGACGCGTACGGGGCAACGAGCAGCCGGCCGTCGGGCAACGGCATGACGGCGGTGGCACCGCGGTCGAGCGCGGTGCCGGCCCCGATTCGGGTCCAGGTCCGTCCTGCGTCCGGGGACGAGAAGACGCCCCCGCTCGACGTTCCTCCACTTCCCGTGGAGAGCAGGGCGACGTAGAGCCGGCCGGCATCGTCCTCGGCCACGCTCTGCACTGTGCCGGCGGCAGGTAGAGCGACCGGGGTGAACGAGGCGCCGCCGTCGACGCTCCTGTAGAAGCGCGCCAGCTGCCACGCGTACGTGAGGCCGCTGGTTGCGTAGGTACGGCTGGCGAGCAGGGACGGCGTGCCCGCCGAGCCGGCGAGCGGCGTCGCCGTCGTACAAATCGTTCCAGCGCAGCGCGAGACCATCGACTGCGACCACGGCAACAGGCCCGTGCCGCCGACGACGAGCTTGTGGTCCGACGTGTACGCCGGCGAGTAGGCGAACGACAGGGCGACGCTCGTCGGCTCGGGAGCGAGGTTGAACGGCGTCACCAGACTCGTCGGGTCGTGGTAGATCCACCCGGGCATGGCCCCGACGAGGATCTGGCGATCGACGCTCGAGAAACCGGGCGACATCACCGCGTGCCCGCCCAATGGCGTGAGCGGCCGGAACAAGTGCCCGCCGTCGGCAGCCACACGGAGAGCGTGCGCGTCGATCTCGAACACCCGGTGGTCGGCGGGGTACGACGGCGGGAGGAGCACGGTCCCGCCGCCGAAGTCGAGTGACCACAGCCGCACCCACGTCATGCCGCCGTCGGTCGAGTGGAACAACGTCGGGCACGACCCGAGCAGGCACTGACGCGTGGCAACGCCGCTCGCGTAGACCTCGTGGTCGTTGGCGTAGTTCGGCGAAGGTGTGAACGACACGAACTCCGACCCCTCCGGCGTGTCGCCACCCTGACCGGGCAGCCGCAGTCCGCCGTCGGGCGGCGTCGGCGGGGAAGTCTGCCGCGCCGGCGGCACGGCACCCTGGGCACCGGCCCGCTGACCATGCTCTAGGTCACCGCCAGCCGTCGGGGCCGACGTGAGGGGTGCAGGTGCCGCCGCCCGCTCACCTGTCGACGATGGGGCCGTCGCCGCGGCCACCGGAAGCGGCGGGCGAGCGGAGAAACCTCCTCCGCCCGTCGCCCCCAGCCCGACGACCACGGCGACGGCGATCGCGTTGGCGGCGCGGTCGCCCATCCCGCTGACGGCAACCACCATGTGGGTGCGCTGCGCACGATGTGAGATACGTCGGGTCAGACTGCGCAGGGCGACGACGACAAGGACGACCGGGTTCCACTCGCTCAGGCGCGTGTAGGCGGCGCGGAGGGCCTGGCGCGAGCGCTTGAGCGCGCCGCGCACGGACTCGACGGACACGCCTTCGTGGCTGGCGATGCGGTCATACGACCAGCCGTCGACCTCGCGCAGATGCAGCACGCGCTGCTGGTGCGGGCGGAGTCCGGCGAGGGCCGCGCGCGCCCACGCGTACTCGTCGAGAGCGATGACCGCTTCGTCGGGCTCCAACGGCGGGATGTCGTCGACGGGTGGCGTCGGGTGGGCGGCAGCCCGCCGCCGCCGGCGGGCCTGGTCGATGCACAGGCGCCGGGCGATCGTGGAGACCCAGGGCCAGAACGGCCGGGCCGGCGCGTAGCGGTCCCACGAGGCCCAGGCCCGCAGGAACGCCTCCTGGGCCAGCGCCTCGGCGTCGCCGTTGGGCCCCAGCTGACGCCTACAAAAGGTAACAAGCGGCCGAAAATGCGCGGCGTAGACCTCGGCGAACTGCGCCTCGCGGCCGTCGCCTTCCAAATGCGCCCGATTTTCAGGATTCCCCAATCCCGACACCCCCAGATCCATAGAGCGTAAAACAAGGCGTACGGCCCTACAACAGCCAATCGTGGCGGTTGTTCGGGAAGTCGGGGCGGCACGAGCACGAGTCCCCAGCCGTGCTCGTGCCGTTCGCCCGTCTGCGGGCCGTCAGCGCTCGATCGTCAGCGCCCGCAGGTAATACCAGTAGGCGCGGAAGCGCACGAGCCCGCGCAGCGGAACGCTGATGACGTCCCAGAACATGCGGGCCGTCTCGATCGTGCCCTCGAGGCGCCCGAACTTGTCGCGCTTGGTGCGATGGGTAACGCCGCGCATCACGCGCGCCGTCACCGGAAGCCGGTGCTCGGCGATGACCCCGTTGATGATGTACTCGATCGTGAACCCGTCGAGCTTCTCGGGCGGGATGGCCTCGAACACCCACCGCGGGATGATGCGCTCGCCCGTCGTCGGCGGTGAGCGGAGCACGAGCCAGTTCCAGAAGCCGTAGTCGAACGTCCCGATCGACATGGCCGCCCGGCGCTCGATGAACGGCTGGCAGATCTCGTCGAGGTGCGCGGAGGTGAGGTAGAGGCAGTCGGCATCGACGAAGAGAATGGCGTCGGCGTCGGTGGCGTCGACCCCGGCTTCCATGGCGTGTGCCTTCGAACCCGTCTCGGGCGGTTCCCGGTGAACGACCTTGGCGCCCGCGGCCGCTGCCAAGTCGGCCGTCCCGTCCGTGGATCCGTCGTCGACGACGATGACCTGCCGAGCGTACGAGCAGCCCAGGCACGCCTCGACAACCGTCCCCACGGTGGGCGCCTCGTTGCGGGCGGGGACGACGACGTCGACGATCACTGCGTCTTGGCCTACGACTTCGGACTTCGGGTGAGACCGGCCCGCTCGCCGCGTGCGACGACCTTCACGGCGACTTTGCGCGACGCCTCGTCGATCATCTCGTCGCCGAACATCACCGCGCCCTTCCGCTCGCCTTCGGTGGCGTCGCGGTACGCATCGAGGATGTCCAACGCCCGGTCGAACTCGTCCTGGGACGGGCCGAACATCTCGTTGAGGATCGTGACCTGGTCGGGATGAAGGGCCCACTTGCCGTCGTAGCCGAGGACCTGCGTGCGCTTGCAGAACTCCCGGAAGCCCTCGCTGTCGCGAACCTTCACGTAGGGACCGTCGATGACCTGCAGGCCGTTGGCCCGTCCGGCCATGAGGATCTTCACGAAGACGTAGTGGAAGTAGTCGCCGGGATACTCGGGAATAGCGAGGCCGCCGGCCAACGAGGGCATCTCCATCGACGCCGACATGTCGACGGGCCCGAGGATGATTGTCTCCAGACGGGGAGACGCCGCGCAGATCTCCTCGACGTTGATGATGCCCCGGGCGGTCTCGATCTGGGCCTCGATGCCGATGTGGCCGGGCGGCAGGCCGGCGTTGATCTCGACCTGGGTCAGCAGCAGATCGAGAGCCACGACCTCAGCCGCCGACTGCACCTTCGGGAGCATGACCTCCTCGAGGCGCTCGCCCGCGTTCCCCACCACCTCGATCACGTCGCCGTAGGTCCACTTGGTGTCCCACGCGTTGACCCGGACGCACAGGATCTTCTCGCCCCAGTCCTGGTTCTTGACGGCGTCGACCGCCTTGGCGCGGGCCGACTCCTTCTCGAGGGGCGCGACGGCGTCCTCGAGGTCCATGAAGACCATGTCGGCCGGCAGGCCCGGGGCCTTGCCCAGCATCTTCTCGCTCGACGCCGGCACCGAAAGACAAGAGCGGCGCGGCAGGTTCCGGGTGCGTTCTGACATACCTCGATGGTATGGCTACGCGCGCAAGTGCCTCCAAGAGAACGAACCGTGCTCGTCCTCGCCGGTGACCAGCTCGAGAAACGGAACGGCGTCCAGCGCCTCCGCGGGGGCCATGGCACCTTGGCCAGTGACGTTCTGAGCAGCGGCGACGAGGAAGCGAGCCGTCAGTCCGTAGACGTCGCGGCCCTCGCAGAGCACGGCCGTGCGGCCGGCGGGGCCGAGTGCCTCGGCGAGCACCCTGAACTTGGCGCGGGCCCGCATGCGCGTCGACGGCCCTTCGGGGAGGCGCTCGACGAGCGAGCCGAGCTTGGGAAGGAGGCCCGAGAGGCGCCGCACGATGGGCGCAGCCACGCTCGGGAGCACCATGGTGGTGACGGCTCGGGCGCCGTGGGCGTGGCGGGCGAGGGGGACGTCGCCGAACGGGAACTCGACGCCGGTGCGCACGCCGTCGGGAAACGGGACCCGGCGTACCCGGGCCTCTGACGCGAGCGCCTCGCCCATCTCGACAGTGGTGCGAGCCGTGCCCCGCGAGGGGACGGGCGAGGCCTGCGTGTGCACCGCGACCTCGGACACCTCCGAACCGAGGTCGGCGATGGCGACGGCGGCGGCCAGGTCGCCAGGGATGAAGTCGAACCCGCAGCCGGGGACGATCGGCGCCGGCGCGTCCGCGAACCGGGCGTACACCTCGGCCATGAACTGCTGCTCGCCGGTCGAGTCGACGTAGGGCACGCCGTTGCGGGCAGCGGCTTCGACCGCGGGCATGCCGAGGCGGTTGAACGGCCCGACCGTGCTGATGACCGCGCTGGCCCCGTCGAGGAACTCGTCGAGACGCGCCGACTCACCGACGTCGACGACGAAGCGCTCCGCGTCCGACGGCAGCGCCGCCAGCTTCTCCGGATTACGGCCACCCAGGCGGTGGGGCATGCCGCGCTTGGACAGCTCGGCAGCGACGAGCTTGCCCGTGTAACCGGTCGCCCCGAAGAGAGCGATCACGCGTCAGCCGAGGTGCTTGCGGAGGAACTCGAGGGTGCGCACCCACGCCTGGCGCTCGGCGTCGGCGTCGTAGGTGCCAAGAGCGTTCTCCTCGTTGCCAAAGGCATGGCCGGTGCCCGGATAGACGTAGGTCGTCACGTCCTTGTCCATGCCCTTGAGCTTCTGCTCGAGTCCCTGCACCGCACTCGGTGGGAAGAAGTCGTCGTTCTCGGCGATGTGGGCGAGCACCGGCGCTGCGAGGTTCGTCCACTCGGGTTCGTTGTCCCCCACGGGCGCGCCGTAGTAGGCGACCACTGCACCGACGCGGTCTCCCTGCTGGGCGGCGAGCACCCACGCCAGCATGCCGCCCATGCAGAAGCCGACGACGCCGACGTTGTGGCCACGAACCGCCTCGTGCGCCAGCAGGTATGTCACCGCACCGCCCATGTCCCGCGCCGCCCGATCCGGGGGCAAGGTGTTCATGAGCTCGGCGGCCTTGTCCATCTCGTCGTGCTTCGCCATCTCGCCGTGGAACAGGTCCGGCGCCAGCGCCGTGAACCCTTCCTCGGACAGCCGGTCGCACACACGTTTGAGCTGGGGAACGAGCCCCCACCACTCCTGCAACACGATGATCCCGGGCCCCGCGCCTTCCCGCGCGCTGGCCAGGTAACCACCCGCGGTGCTGCCGTTGCTCGGAAACTCGACGTTGTCACCCATGTGCCGTTTTTACCCCGCAATCTTTCGGTGGTCCCACGACACGACGTCGTCGAAGTCGACGCGCACGGCGACGCGCTTGGCGACCATGAAGTTGATGTACTCCTCGCCCTGGTCCGCTCCGAATCCCGTTTCGTAGCGCTCGAACAGGCTCCGGGCGATCGTGCGGAGGGCGTCCTTGTCGTCGATGACG
>JAFASB010000330.1 GCA_019244985.1 Acidimicrobiia bacterium
GTTCGATCTTCTCGGCCAGTGCCGCCGTGGTCCGCTCGACGCGCGCCAGACGAGCGGCGACGTCCTCCAGCGCCTCCCGGATCAGTCGCTGCTCACTCACCTGTTCGTCGACAGCCTTGGACAGCAGGTAGTCGACGCGCGGGGCCACGTCCATCCCGTGGGAGGTTACAGAGAGGGTCGCGGCGGTTGGTGCACCTCGTCACATGGGCTGCTACACCACCGGGTGCACCAGCTCCCGTGCGCTGATCCGACGGTCGCGCCGCAACCTGCGACGCTGCCGTTCGGTCGTCCCGCCCCACACGCCGACGCACCCGTTCTTCAACGCGAAGTCGAGGCACTGGTCGACCACCGGGCAGCGCTCGCAGATCGCTCTCGCCTCGTCGACCGACTCACCCCGTGTCGGAAAGAACAGCGCTCGCGAATCGGAGGCCGCGAGTCCACGACACGCCGCTTCACGCTGCCACGCCAGCTCCGTTTCCAGTGGGAACAGGCCGGTGTCGACTCCCAACGGCACGACCCTCATGTCGCCTCCTCGCCCCTCGGAAGTGGTGATCGTGCGCCCGAAGGCCTGTGGATCGCTAGAGCCGAATCCTGTGGGTCGTGGGCGAAGTTGTCCACAGCGCGCCCACAGGCCGATCCGACGCGAGGGGCTAGCTTCCGCGTGGTGATCGCCGCGCTCGCCGGAGGAGTGGGCGCTGCCCGCTTTCTCCAAGGCCTCGTCGACGTCTACGAGCCCGCTGAGATCACGGCGATCGTCAACACGGGCGACGACGTGGTGCTGCACGGGTTGCACGTCAGCCCCGACATCGACACCGTCGTCTACACGCTCGCAGGCGCCGTGAACCCCGAGACAGGCTGGGGTCTGACGGGCGAGACGTGGGCGGCGATGGACGCCCTCGAGCGCTATCGCGGCATCACCTGGTTCCGCTTGGGCGATCGCGATCTCGCGACCCACCTGTACCGGACCCAGCGCCTCGGCGAGGGCGCGTCGCTGAGCGAGGTGACCCGCGAGGTGGCAAGGGCGTGGGGTCTCGAACTGACCGTGGTGCCGATGAGCGACGATCGCGTCGAGACCCGGGTCGACGTCGAAGGGGAGGGAGAGATCGCCTTCCAGGACTACTTCGTCCGCCATCGCCACTCGGTCCCCGCCAAGGCAGTTCGCTACGCGGGC
The DNA here is from genome assembly GCA_019244985.1 of Acidimicrobiia bacterium. Lineage (GTDB taxonomy): Bacteria > Actinomycetota > Acidimicrobiia > Acidimicrobiales > AC-14 > CADDZP01. Next base: position 1,172 of record JAFASB010000330.1, read on the forward strand.
ACGACCGACGCCCGTCCAGCACCGGGTGTGGTGGAGGCGCTGCGGTCGGCCGGTCGCATCGTCGTCTGCCCGTCGAACCCCATCCTGTCCATCGCTCCGATCATGAACGTGCCGGGGATCGAAGAGGCCGTCGCCGCCCGCCGCGACGACGTCGTCGCGATCTCGCCCATCGTCGCCGGCGCTGCCATCAAGGGACCCGCGGACCGGCTCATGGCCGAGCTTGGCGTCGAGCCGACCGTGGTCGGCGTGGCGCGGCTGTACGCGCCCTTCGCGGGAACGGTGGTGGTCGACGAGGCCGACGCCGACCTCGCCCCGGCGGTCGAGGACGAAGGCGTGCGCTGCGTCGTGGCCCCGACCATCATGCGCGGCGTGCCCGAGGCCGCGGCCCTCGCCCGCGTCGTACTCGACGCGTGATCACCGTCCTGCCCGTCGAGGGCATGCCCGAGGTCCATCCGGGTGACGAGATCGCCGAGCTGATCACGGCGTGCATCGAACTGTTCGACGGCGACGTCGTCGTCGTCACCCAGAAGATCGTGTCCAAGGCCGAGGGCCGCCTCGTAGAGGTCGCCGACGACGCCGAGCGCCTCGCGCTGATCGAGCGTGAATCCGTGCGCATCCTTCGCCGGCGCGACGAGCTCGTCATCTCCGAGACCGTCCATGGGTTCGTGTGCGCCAACGCCGGGGTCGACCTGTCCAACGTCGACGAGGGCGTGGCTGCGCTCCTCCCCGTCGACTCGGACCGCTCGGCCCGCCACATCCGGGACGCCATCAGGGCGCGCGCTGGGATTGCTGTCGCCGTCGTCATCTCCGACACGTTCGGACGGCCGTGGCGTCGAGGGCTCGTCGACGTCGCCCTCGGGTGCGCCGGCGTCGCCGCCATCGTCGACCTGCGCGGCACCGAGGACACCCGAGGTCGCACGCTGCAGGCCACCGAGGTCGCAGTCGCCGACGAGCTGGCCTCGGCCGCCGAGCTGGTGATGGGCAAGGACCGCGAGGTCCCGGTCGCCGTCGTGCGGGGCATCGATCCGACGTGGCTTCGCGAAAGCTCAGTGAAAGCCGAGGTCGTCCGCCCCCACAGCGAAGACCTCTTCCGCTAAGCCCGCGACGGCCGCTCGTCGGGGGCGGGGTTCGATTTCGCCATCCATTGGAGGACCGCGCTGGTGCCCTCGTCGAGCTGGGTCCACGGCTTCCACCCGAGGTGGATCGCCGCCCGGCCGGGGTCGAGCGACGACCGGGCCAGCTCCCCGCTCCGGGCTGGCGCGTAGACCGCGTCGGCCACGACGCCTGCGTTCGACGCCATCGTGCGATACAGCTCGTTTACGGAGGTCTCCTTGCCGGTGCCGATGTTCATCAACAGGCCGCTGCCCTTGGTCGCGGCGCGAGAGAACGCATCGACGACGTCGTCGACGTAGACGAAATCCCGCGTCTGCTGCCCGTCGCCGAAGATCGTGCACGGCTCGCCCGCGAGCAGCTTGCCGGCGAAGATCGACACCACGCCCGCCTCGCCGAAGGGATCCTGGCGCGGGCCGTAGACATTGGCCAGGGCCAGCGCCGTGAACTCCAGCCCGTGGAGCTCGCGGTACACACCGAGGTAGTCGGCGACGGCCTTCTTGGCCGCGCCGTAGGGCGACAGCGGCCTCTGGGGGTGCGACTCCGCGACCGGGAGCTTCTCGGGTTCGCCGTAGATCGTTCCGCCGCTGCTGGCGAACACGAGCTTGCGCGCTCCGGCGAGACGTGCACCTTCGAGGATGTTGACGGCGCCGATGATGTTGACCTCGGCGTCGAAAGCGGGGCGCTCGACCGAGACGCGGACGTCGGCCTGAGCCGCCAGGTGGAACACGACTTCGGGCCGTCGCCGCTCGACCAGCTCGACGACGGCCGGCTCGCGGATGTCGAGGCGGTGGAACGACAGGTGGTGGTCGGCCGATGCTCGGGCGTCGGCCAGGTTGGCCAGCGTGCCTGTCGACAGATCGTCGATGACGTCGACCTGGTGGCCCTCGGCGACCAGGCGGTCGACGAGCGTGGAACCGATGAAGCCCGCGCCGCCTGTGACCAGCGCCTTCACGAGAGGCGGGCCCCGACCAGCGCCTGCTGAGCGTCGACGTTGGTGCCGCCTCCGATCACGGACAGAGCCGACAACCGGGTGCCTTCGCCCACGATCGCCCGCTCCCCCACGACGGAATCTTCGACGATCGCCGAGGCTTTCACCAGCGCACCGGGGAGCAGCACCGAGCCGCGCACGACCGCGCCCGGCTCGACGCGTGCGCCGGCACCGATCACCGACCGCTCGACGCGGGCATCCGCAGCGACGTATGCGGCGTCGCCGATCAGGCTCGGGCCGACGACGTCGCCGTCGACCAGCGGGGTGCCGAGCGTCCAGATGTGGTCGCCCGTGTCCTGGGCGTCGGGCGCGGGCGGGACGAGCCGCACGCCGTCGAGCAGGTCGAGCTGGGCGCGGAGATACGTCGTCGGCGTACCGACGTCGATCCAGTACGCCGAAGAGGCCGAGGCGTACAGACAGGCGTCCGAGACCATCGAGGGGAACACCTGGCGCTCGATCGACGACGGACCTTCCGGGATGCGGTCGAGCACGGATGGCTCGAGGACGTAGGTGCCGGCGTTGATCAGGTTGCTGGGCTCGGTGCCCGGCGCCGGCTTCTCGACGAAGGCTTCGACCCGCCCCTCGTCGCACACCGCGACCACGCCGAAGGCGGAGGGATTTGCGACCTCAGTCAGGGCGATCGTCGCCTCCGCGCCGCGCGTCCGGTGAAACTCCACCAGGGCACCGAGGTCCTGGTCGGTGAGGACGTCGCCGTTGACGACCACAAAGGTCTCCTCGACCCCCGCGGCGCGTGCCGAGAATCCGACGGCTCCAGCCGTGTCGAGCGGCTCGGGATCGATGGCGTACGACAAGGCAACGCCCTCGGCCCGGTCCTCGGGGAAGGCGGTGAGAAACGCATCCGGCTGGTAGCCCAGCGACAGGACGGCCTCGGTCACGCCGTGCGCGGCCAAGCGACTCAGCACCCGCTCGATCACCGTCACCTCGGCGACGGGAAGCATCTGCTTCGGCGTCGTGAATGTCAGCGGCTGCAGCCGGGTGCCTTCGCCCCCGACCAGCACGACCGCCTTCACTTCAGGGTGGTTGGCGGCCCCGATGGTGCAGTGGTGGGCGGCGCCGAGGCTGGCGTCGTGGATGCGACCGGCGTCGAGGTCGGCGCGTTGTTCGGCATCGTCGTCGGCGTGTTGGTGTGGCCCGTCGTCCCGCCGTTGGCCTTGGCGACCTTGTCCTGCCAGTCCGGCGGGGGCGGCACGTCGGTGCCCTTGGGCACGAATGCGATGGTGATCCAGCCGTTCTTCGGTACGCGGAGGCTGTCCGGGTTGCCGGTCACGACCCTGCCGTTGCTCTTGACGACGACGTCACCGGGCTTGTTGTCGCACTTGGGCTGACCGTTGCTCCACGTCTCGTTCAGGACCGTGATGCTCGTGCGCGTCAGCTTGAGACCCGGATAGCCGGAGATGAAGCGGCCGAGGGTGGCGTGCTTGCCCGTGTCGAGGATCGGGTCCTGGGGCTCGATGTGGATGACACCGTCGCCGTGGGTATGCAGGCCGATGAGGTTCGGCGGCTGGGGAAGGTCGGGCAGGAAGTTGCCGCAGATGTCGAAGCCGTACGCCGCGTGCCAGTGGTCGCTCACCGTCGGCTGGTCGGCGGCCGCCTTGTGGTGGGCGGAGTCCCGGGACAACCACACGCCGAGCACGCCGAGCACCACGACCACGGCCATGAACATCGGGAAGACCCACGACCCGGTGCCACGCCGAGTGGTGCGCCCACCGCCTGTGCGCGCGACGCGAGAGACCTTCTTGGAGGACGACGCCTTGCCCATCTCGGCGGGGAACGTTACCGGAGGTGCCTGAGTTCCCCGCTCAGGGAGCGGCGTGGGGGCGGCCCCGGGATGCGCGCTGCAGCCAGGCCAGCACGGTCCGGACGCCGAGCCCAGCGGCGACGAGCGGGAGCAGCGCTCGCCGTCGCCCGTGGGCCGTGCGCGCCGAGAACCGCAGGAGCGACCGGTGGTGGGCGGCGATCATCCGGTACGGAGCCAGCTCGCTCGAGGCGCCGACGGTGTGCACCACCCGGGCAGCCGGCTCGTATCCCACGCGCCAGCCAGCCTCACGGAGACGCCAACACAGGTCGACGTCCTCGACGTACATGAAGTAGCTCTCGTCGAAGCGGCCGTCGGCGCCGAGGGCGCTCGCACGCAGCATCAGGCACGTGCCCGAGGCCCAGTCCACGTCGGACGCCTGGGCGTGGTCCCAGTCGAGCATGCGGTAGCGGCGGCTGAAGCGGTTGCGGGGAGCGACGAAGCCCAGGAAGGCATGGCCGACCGCATCGCCCATGCTCGGAAAGGCGCGCACCGACGGGTACAGCGTGCCGTCGGGGTTGTCGACCCTCGGCGCCACGGCGCCGAGGCCGGGGTCGGCGTCGAGCGCCTCGGCCAGCGTCTTGATCGTGCCGCCCTCGACGACGGCGTCGGGATTCAGGACGGTGACGTACTCGGCCCGCGCCACAGCCAGTCCGCGGTTGGCCGCCGATCCGAAGCCGAGATTGCCGCCCGTAGGCACGACGACGACGTCGGGGTCGATTCGCCGCACAGCCTCGACTGAGCCGTCCGTGGACGCGTTGTCAACAACGATGATCTCGCCGACGCCATCGGCCCGCAGGCTGCGGATGCAGTCGAGGAGGTGCTCGCGGGCGTTGTAGTTGACGACAACAGCGCTGACCCGCGGTCGGTCAGCCACGCGCAAACCACGCCGCCGTGCGGCGCAGAT
>JAFASB010000399.1 GCA_019244985.1 Acidimicrobiia bacterium
GCAGATCCTTGACCCAGTCGGCCTTCACGATGATGCGCTTGGCTGCCGAGCCCTTGGGATGGCACGACGTCAGGGTAAGGGTCTTGTCGTTGGTTGGGTTCAGGACGGACAGATCGGACTTGTCGACGACGAACGGCGGCCGCTTCAGCTGATAGACGCAACCACCGATCGGCGTGTCGAGCTCGATCTGATCCCCAACCCGCAGCTGGTCGATGTCGGCGAAGGGTTTCCCGTACGTCGTGCGGTGACCAGCGATGGCGACGTTTCCCTTCTCACAGGGCAGCGGCGTCTGCGGGTAGTGACCCGCGCCGGCACGCAGCGCGGTCGGTGTGACTCCCTCCACGACGACGACATCGACGCGGATGGCGGGCACCTTGATGCGCGTGAGGCTGTCGCCCACGCCGATGGCGCGATTGCGGTACTTCTGCTTCAGGCTCTGGCTGGCGAACTGCTTGGAGAGCTTGTCCTGCAGGCGGTTCTGATAGAGGTTCGTGGCGAACGGATAGGCGAGCAGCGCCACGCCGCCGATGAGCAGAAGTGCCGAAAGCACCGATACGACGCGCTTCGCCCACGGGCGCGTCCGGAAGAAGTCGAGCAGGAACGTCGCGCCGCCGGCGGATGACTTGGAGGTCTGGGGTTCGACCATGCGAGCCCAGAGTACAGATGGATTCGAGGGGCGCAAGGCGCCCCGTCCGGCGGATATGGGCAGTCAGTTCTCCACCCGCATCGTCGCGGAGGCGTGCATGTCGACATCGCCGATGAGGGCGCCCACGAGGGGGACGTCCGTCGGGGCCCGGTAGGCGATGGTGACCTGGACGTGGCTCCCCGGGCCGCTGCGTCCGCTCATCGTGACCGTCATGGGGCCCGAGGCCAGCCCCGACGACCCGGCGGCCGCCCGGCGAACGGCATCCGGGGAGCCGTCTACCGCAGCCTGGCGCGCGCCCTCGCGCGCCGCGTGGACAACGAGGACCTGGTCCCGGACGAGGAACCCCAGCTGCACGATCGCGAGCAGCAGGAAGGCGACGAGCGGCATGGCGAGGGCCAACTCCACGGCGGCCTGGCCCTCGCTTCCGCGTCCACGATGCGGACCGCGTCTCACTTCACCTTGCCGGTGATGTTGCTCATGACGGCGTCGAGCAGCTTGCCGACGACGTCGGTGTGCGTGGCCCAACCGACAACCAGCAGGGCAACGGCGGCCGCGCCGAGGAGGACCAGGGCGTACTCGGCGGTGGCCTGGCCGCGCTGGTCGTGGCGGATGTGGGACAGAAGCGATTGGGCGGACAGATAGACGTACAGCGCGAGCATGCGTGCTCCCTTTCGACTCTTGGTCAGAAGTGCAAGGACCGGACAGCTCCGGCGATGAGAGGCGCCACGGTGAGCAGCGCGAAGGCCGGCAGCGTGCAGCCGACCAGGGGGAAGAGGAGCTTCACCGGTATGCGCCGCGCGGCCTCTTCGGCCTTGCGACGCCGATCGCGCCGGACCTCGTCGGCGAGCCGCGCGAGGCCCGCCGTCAACGGCGCGCCATAGCGCTCCGACGCGACGAGGGCGGCGACCAAGGGGCGCACGGCTTCGCCCGCGCGCGCGGGCACGTCGTCGAGGGCGTCGGCCAGGCGCCGGCCCACACCGACGTCGTCGCACACACGGCGCAGCTCGGCACCGAGCGGACCGCTTGCCCGGCGACTGACGGTCGTCACCGCCAGCGGCACGGTGAGGCCCGCACCGATGGCGAGAACGAAGAGGTCGACGACGTCGGGCAGGTCGGCCGCGAGCGCGCCGAGACGGCGCCGCTCCTCACGGCGGCCCCTCACCGTCGGCCACAACCAGCCGACGAGGGCGGCCAACGGCGCGGCCATCGGAAGCACGGGTGCAACGGTCGCCGCCAGGAGCGCGGCTCCGCCGATCCGGCGAGCGAGGAGCGGATCGTCCGGACGCCGGCAGACACGAAGGACCGCGCCGCCCACCCGTTGGAGGGCTGAGCCGCGGGTCCGCTGCCGACGGTGACGCGTGTCGAGCAGGGCGCGTACCCGCTGGGGCGCAGGCCGCCGCTTCCAAGGCCCGGCGAGCACGATTGCGCCCCACGCCAGCGGGACGGCGAGTGCGATCACGCGGTGACCCGGCAGAGCCGCCGCATCCAGAGGGCGCCGACGGTGTCGAGGCCGATGCCTGCGGCGAGGCACGCCCACCCGGCCGGCGTTCGGAACAGAAACATCGACGTGCGCGGGTCGGTCGCAGAGGCGAACGCGCAGAAGGCGAGCGGGGCGGCGGCGATGAGCAGCATCGAGGCTCGCGTCTGTGACGTCAGGGCGCGGACCTCGCCCGCGACCGCCAGGCGCTCGCGAAGCGTCGCCGCGACGCCGTCGACCGCACGGGCCTGGGCGCCCCCCGTCTCGGCGCCGAGGCACAGGGCAGCCACCGCCAACCGGACGCCCTGGCTCGGCGACCGAGTGCCCCACGCCTCCAGCGCGTCGACGAGCGGGGTGCCGCGGTCAGCCGCCGCAGCGACGAGACGCAGCTCGGCCCCGAGGGGCCCAGGTATCTCGGCGGCAGCTTCTGCGACCGCTTGGCGGAGCGAGCCACCCGACCGCAGGCCGCGGGCCACCGCCTCGAGCACTGCGGGGAGCGCGGCCTCAGCAGACTCCATCGCCGCGCCGCGGCGGGACCGCACAACGACGATCGGCCCGACGGCGCCGATGAGGAGACCGCCGAGGCCGAGCACGGCGCCGCCGAGCGCTGCGCCCCCCAGCGCGCCCGCGAGAGCGACCGTCACCCACAGGGCCCATGCGCGGTCGGCGTCGAGGGGGATCTCGGCGTCGGCCAGCGTGGTGGCCAACCACCCTGGGGCGCCCGGCATCCGAGGCAGGGCGCGGCTCCCCCCGCGGAGGGTCGACGCGAAGCGGGCGCGCACGCGGCGCCCGTCGGTGCGACGGCGGGCCTGGGCCGCGAGGGCGCCGCAGCCGAGCACGCCGATGCCGAGGGAGACGGCCAACGGGTTCACGGCACCAGCCACGCGCCGTCGGGAGGCGGCGCGGACGGATCGCGCGGCCGGCGCTCGGGCAGTTCGTGGAGCCCTGCCACGCCGGCGAGCGGACGCGTTTGTGCCGACCCGTCGCCCACCACGACCTCGTCGACGGCGACGATCCGCCGGCGACCACCGGGGCGACGCGCGACCTGGACAACCAGGTCGAGCGCGGCGCGCACCTGGTCGCGCACGGCGGCGAGGGGGAGCGCCACGTCGCCCATCAGCACCATCGTCTCCAGCCGTCGAAGGGCGTCGGCGGGGCTGTTGGCATGACAGGTCGAAAGGGAGCCCTCGTGGCCGGTGTTCATCGCCTGCAACATGTCGAGGGCCTCGGGGCCGCG
>JAFASB010000540.1 GCA_019244985.1 Acidimicrobiia bacterium
GCAGATCCTCGATCCCGAGTCGCTCACGTTCCAGGTCTTCACCAACCCAGCGGTGCTGGCGGGCGTCGACGCCTTCAACAGCCCGGAGATGTACGCGGCCGAGTGGCCGGCGGCCAACGGCATCACCACGGCACGCTCGATGGCGAAGCTGTACGGCGAGCTGAGCTGCGAGCGGGTGCTGTCGCCGGCGACGCTCGACGCCGCCGAGACGCCGCAGGTCGACGGGCCTGACCGGGTCCTCGTGCTCGGCACCAGGTTCGGCCTGGGGTTCGCCCTTCCGTCCGAGGTCGTGAGCTACGCCCCGACGGGTGGCGGCTTCGGCCACGACGGCGCCGGCGGGTCCGTTGGATTCGCCGACCGCCGGGCGCGTGTCGGGTTCGCCTATGTGATGAACCAGATGGGGATCGGGCTCGGCACCGATGAGCGGGTGCGCAACCTCGTGGACGCCCTCTACACGGCGCTCGGGGAGGGTTAGGCCCCACCCGCGGCGAACAAAAGGACATGAAGCGTGTCCTGCTGGTCTGCCTCGCCGCGCTCCTGGTCGGGCTGCCGCTGGCCACTGTTCGTCTGCCGCACGCCAAGGCGGCGGCACCGCAGGTGCGCGAGACGGGCTACATCACCGTGCGCGACGGCACTCTGCTGAAGTACACGGTCGTGCGCCCGGCGGGCACCGGGCCGTTCCCGACGCTGTTCACCTACGACGGCTACGACGCCGGCTCCAACCCCGACCCCGGGTACGTCGCCCAGTACGTCCCAGAGGGGTACGCCTTCATAGGCGTCAGCCTGCGCGGCACGGGCTGCTCGGGGGGCGTGTGGGACTTCTTCCAGCCGGCCGAGGCAACGGACGGCGTCGACGTCATCCGTTGGATCGCCGCCCAGTCGTGGTCGGACGGCAAGGTCGCCATGATCGGGAAGTCCTACCCCGGCATCACCCAGCTCTTCGTCGCCGAGGAGGCCGCGGCAGAGGGCGAGAGCCACCTCGTGGCCATCGCGCCGGGCCACACCTACGGCGACATCTACCGCGACGTCGCCTTCCCGGGCGGCATCTTCAACTACAGCTTCGCCTCGCTCTGGAGCTTCGTCGCCCAGCCCGAGCCGTCGTACTCGGCGGCGTTCAGCGGTGTGACCGCAGGCGACCAGACGTGCGCCCAGAACCAGGCCAACCGTCCGCAGAACGTCCCCAAGAACGCCTTCGTGCAGGCCCTGCAGCACCAGTGGGACGACGCGCTGATACGCGAGCGCTCGCCCCTCTATGAGATCGGCAGCATCAACGTGCCGATCTACACCGTGATCTCGTGGCAGGACGAGCAGGTCGGGCCTCGGTCTTCCAACTGGCTGTCGTCCGTCAACCCCCGGGTGCCGCTGTACGCCACGCTGACCAACGGTGACCACGGGATGTACCGCACGACGCCGTCGTTGAACGACCTCAACAGGTACTTCGACCACTACCTCAAAGGCATCGACAACGGCTACCAGAACACGCCGCGCCTTCGAGTGTGGTGGGAGTCGGGACGCAACGGCGGCGCGCGTGCGCCCGGGTGGGTGACGAGCGTCAGCCAGTGGCCGCCGAAGACGAAGACGGCGCGTTGGTATCTCGACCACGGCGCCGCCCTCGGCACGAAGAAGGGCAGTGGCCTTCCCGATCCGTACGCGTACGCGGGGCCGACCGGCCAGGGCATCCAGAATCCGAAGTACTCGGGCGTCACGTCGCAGCCCGACCAGTACCTGTGGTCGGTGAAGCCGGCGCCCGGCACCAACGACGCCTATACGAGCGCGCCGCTCACCAAGGACACGCCCGTGCTGGGCTCGGGGAGCCTCGACCTGTGGATGGCGTCGACGGCCGTCGACACCGACCTCCAGGTGACGATCAGCGAGGTGCGGCCCGACGGCCAGGAGGAGTACGTGCAGGCGGGCTGGCTGCGCGCCTCACACCGCAGGCTGGATCCGGCCCAGAGCACGGCAACGCGGCCGTACCAGACACAGGAGCAGTCCGATCAGGAGTTCCTGTCGCCCGGGACGCCGACGTTCATGCGCGTCGAGATCTTCCCGTTCGGCCACGTGTTCCGCGCCGGGTCGCGCATCCGTATCTCGATCGAGGGACCGAAGTTCCTGCCCGATCTGTGGGGCTTCGCCGCCCTTCCGCTACCGGCGACAAACCTCGTGTACCACGACGCCGAGCACCCGTCGTCGCTGGCGCTGCCCGTGCTGCCGAACTTCTCGATCCCCGCCGCCGATAAGTCGCTGCCGGCGTGCGGCTCGGTGATCCGCCAACCCTGCCGGCCCGCCTAGGGCGTCCAGAGCCCGCTCGGGGCGGTGCCGCTGTCGGCTTGGAGCTCGAGCAGGAACGGGTTGGTGCGGCGTTCGCGCCCGACGCTGGTGACCGGGCCGTGGCCGGGGAGGACTTGGACCTCGTCAGCCATCGGCAGGATCTTCTCGGCCATCGACGCCATGAGCTCTTCGTAGGATCCGCCCGGCAGGTCGGTGCGGCCGATCGAGCCCGCGAAGAGATGGTCGCCGCTGAACAGCACCGATCCTTCGCCCTCGACCTCCATCAGGAAGCACACTGAACCCTTGGTGTGCCCCGGGGTGTGAATGGCGGTGAACGTCATCCCCGCGCCGGACACCTTCTGGCCGTCGTCGAGGCCGTAGATCAGCTCGGGGGGTCGGAGCTCCAGACCTTCGGCCTCGAGGAACTGGCCGAAGCCGCCACTCGTGCCGACGGGGTCGAGGAGCATGTGCCGGTCGGCGTCGTGGATATGGACCGGGAGCTCGTCGGCGTTCTCCTGGGCGTGCACGACCTCGCTCACACCTCCGACGTGGTCGACGTGACCGTGGGTGTTGAGCAGAGCGACGAGGCGAAGGCCGTGCTCCTCGAGGCGGGAGAGGATCGCACTCGGGTCGGGGGGCGCGTCGATGAGCACGCACTCGCCGCCTGCGCCGTTCGGTGCGACGAGCCAGGCGTTGGTCGCCGCGATCCACAGCGGCAGGCCTTCGATGAGCATCGACATCGCTTCGGAGGCTACCCAGCGCGCCCTTGCTGGAGCGCGTCCGCGACGCGGTTCGCCAGCGGGTGCACCTCGAGGTCCTCGAGCGGCACCGGCAAGGCCAACGACCAGTTCGGCCACTCGTCCATGGTCCCGGGCATGTTCGGACGTTCGACGACGGCGATCGCGTCGTCGAGGGTCGCCGAGACGAGCAACGACGGTGCACCCGCCAGCGCCGCGTGCACGCCGACGATGACGTCGTCGACATCGGCGTCGTCGTCGGTTCCAGACAGCTCTGCGAGGTGGGATCGCACGTCTTCCCAACCCTCGACGTTGGGCTGCAACTCGAGCTCCTCCTGGATCTCGAGATCGCGCCCGGACCACAGGCCGGCAACCGTCGGTAGGTCGTGCGTCGTCACCGCCGCCATCGCATTCTTCGGATAGTCGTCGGGCTCCTTCGCCTCG
>JAFASB010000557.1 GCA_019244985.1 Acidimicrobiia bacterium
GCGCTGACCCGCGTCGAATCGACGACGAGGAACGTGTGGAGGATGGTGTCCACCTGGGTCGCGGCCACGATGCGGCTCAGGATCGAGTAGCTCTGATCGGCCCGGACGAACTCCGTGCGTTGGAGCGGCACCCGCGGCTCGTGGGTGTCGAGGCCGACGATGACGTCGATGTCGTGGTCCTGCTCGAGGGCCTCGGCCACGCGGCCGCCCCAGAAGGAGCCGAGGCCGGTGACGAGAACGCGGCGCCCCACGCGGCGCTACCCGAACCAGACGCTGCGACGCTGGCGCAGCATCTCGTAAAGATTCTCCTGCAGGTTCACGCGGATGTCCTCCGCCTCGTCCATGATGCGGCTGCGGGAGTACCGCTCCTGGTCGGGCGGCACGTCGAAGTGGACGGGGTCGAGCACGCGCAGCTTGAACTTGGCCGGGAAATAGCCCACGAGACCGAGCGGTCCGAGCAGCAGCATGTTCGCGGTGAGAGGCGCGTATGGCGCCCCGACGAGCTTGGCCAGCGTGGCGTTCTTGTAGATGATCGGCATCGACTCCTCGGCTCCCACCACGGCAATGGGGACCACGGGCACTCCGGCGCGCATGGCGATCTCGACGAAGCCGCCGCGTCCGAAGCGTCGAAGCTGGTAGCGCTCGCTGTAGAGCTTGCCGGGGCCCTTCGTGCCCTCGGGGAACACGAGGACGAGCTGCTGCTGCTCGCGCAGGAGGCGGTAGGCGTTCTCAGGGTGGGCGGCGACGCCGCCGGCGCGGGCCCACATCGTGCCGACGAGCGGCAGGGCCTTGAAGATGTGGTCGGCGAGGCCGTACACCGGCCGCTGCAGCTCTTCTTCGATCCCGTGCATGATCACCGGCGCGTCGGACGGGATGGCGCCGGCGTGATTGGCGACGAGCAGCGCGCCACCGTCGGTGGGGATCTTCTCGAGGCCCTCCCACTCAGCGCGGAACCACGACCGGTACAGCGGTCCGTAGAGACGGCGGGTGAGCTGGCGGATGTGCTCGGACCGACCCCATTCGTCAACATCGCTCTGGCGGGGATCGTGGAGCGGTTCGGCGTCCTGCTGGCGCGGGAGATGGACGAGAGCGCCGCGCCCTTCGGTCGTGATCCTCTCGCCAGTCGCCACGGCTCAGAGCCTAACTGCCATCGGCCTCCGCCGGTTCCGGCCCGTCCTCACCCCTGCCGCGCAACCCGAGTGCCGTGAGAGCGCTGAACAAGGCGATGGCCGCCGTGCCGAGGGCGCCCAGCAGGAAGAACACCAGTTGGATTCGGACGAACGACGGCACCGAGCGCTTGTTCGCCGAGTAGAGGTGCAGGTTGTAGCGGACGGTGAGGATGCTGCCGACGCCGATGATGACCGCCAAGACGACGACTAGGCCCAGCGTGGCCGCGACCGCGGTCTCCTGACGGTCGGTCGTGCGCCTCTGCAGGAACACCGGCAGCGACACCAGCACCACTGCCACCACGAGGAACAGTAGGACGGTGCCTCCCAGGTTGCTGAACGCGTACCCGAGCCGGTGGAAGACGTCGCCGGGAACGCCCTGGGGCTCGGTCTTCTTCAGCACCAGGCCCTCGATGATCGCCGCCACGACCTGGGCGCCGACCACGAGCGTGAGTGCGAGCCCGATGGTCGTGACGAAGCCGACCCACCGCGGCTCGCGCCCGCCCGGCGGGGGCAGGTCGCCCGCCTTGACTCCGGCTTCGGGTTGGGCCGGCGGCCCCGGGACCGAAGGCGGTGGCATCGCTGCGGGGGCCGGCGGCGGCGGTGGCGCAGGCGGCGTCGGCGGCGTCGGCGGGGTGGTCTGTTCGGGGCGCTCGTAGTCGCTCATGTCCATACCCTTGCACGTACCCTTCGCTGGGGACGTAGCCCAATGGGAGAGGCGAGGTGCTTAAACCACCTTCCAGTGAGGGTTCGAATCCCTCCGTCCCCACCCGATGTGACGAACTCCCGGGGTCCTCGCGACACTGGCAACGATGCAGCGATGAACGAGGCCGAGCGGTGGGTCGAGTTCGGCACGTATCTGCGCCAGCAGCGGGACAAGGTCGGACTCAGCAGGCGGGAGGCGGCGCGCCGCTCGAAGGTGCCGGAGTCGACGTGGCGTGACCTGGAGACCGGGCAGAAGACGTCGTACGGCGCCGGCGTGCGCGTGCTGCCGAACCCGGGAGCCGAGGTACTCGCCAAGATGGCGACCGCCCTCGAGCTCTCTCCCGAGGAGTTGACGCGCCACGTCGGCCGGCTGACCAGCAAGCCGAGGTCGACGACGGCCACCGCCGCACGCGACGGCTCCAGCCAGCTCGCCCAGAAGATCGCTCGTCTCGACGAGCGCGACCGACGACTGGTCGAGTCGATCGTCGACCAGATGCTCGAGCTGGGGTAGCGCTCGCTACTGCTTCGAGCGGTGCAGCACCTGGAGCTCGGTGAAGCCGTAGAGCCCCCAGGGCCCGTTCTCCACGCCGATGCCGCTCCACTTGGCGCCGCCGAAGGGCTGGTGGGGCGCCAAGGCCAGATGGGTGTTCACCCACGCGGTGCCGCACTCGAGGCGCTCGGCGACAGCGGCCGCCCGCTCGGGGTCACCGCTCCACACTGAGCCGCTGAGGCCGAAGTGGGTGGCGTTGGCCCGCTCGACGGCATCGTCGAGGTCGCGGTAGGGGATCACCGGCAGGGCGGGACCGAACTGCTCCTCGTCGACGATGCGCGTGCCGTCGGTGACGTCGGCCAGGATCGTCGGCTCGAAGAAGTTCCCCGGGCTGTCCATCGCCTTGCCGCCGGCGACGGCGCGGGCGCCGCCCTTGATGGCGTCGGCGACGAGCTCGGACACCCGCTCGAACTGCGGGCGGTTGTTGATCGGGCCGAGCTGGGTGTCGGCATCCATCCCATTGCCGACCTTGGCGGTCTTGGCGTGCGTCGCCAGCGCCTCGACGACCTCGTCGTACTTCGCCTCCGGGACATACACGCGCTTGATCGCCGAGCAGACCTGGCCGTTGTTGGCGAAGGCCTGGCGGTAGACCTTGTCGGCCACGTCGGCGGGGTCGATGTCGTCGAGCAGGATGGCGGGGTCGTTGCCGCCCAGCTCGAGCGTGACGCGCTTGAGGTCGGGAGCAGCTGAGGCTGCGACCTTCTTCCCGGTCGCCACCGAACCGGTGAAGCTGATCTTGCGGGGAACCGGGTGCGACGTCATCCACGCACCGAGCTCGTCGCCGCCGGTGACGATGTTGAACACGCCAGACGGAAGCACGTCTCGCAACAGCTCGCCGATCTTGAGCGTGCTGAGGGGCGTGAAGGGCGAGGGCTTCAACACCATCGTGTTGCCGGCCATCAGTGCGGGTGCGATCTTCCAGGACGCGAGGACGATCGGGAAGTTCCACGGCGTGATGGCGGCCACGACGCCGAGGGGCTTGCGGACGACTTCGACGAAGGCGGCGTCGTCGTCCTGGATCACCTCGCGCGGGACCTCGAGGTCGGCGTAGTACTGCAACCACATGCCGGCCGCG
>JAFASB010000246.1 GCA_019244985.1 Acidimicrobiia bacterium
TCCGTCGACGGTGCCCTAGTCGTGAATGCAACACTGGGGATCGCGGGGGTTTGGCTGGGCCTGCTCGGCGCCGTCGTCGGCGTGGCGACGCTGGGCCTTGGGCTGCGTCGGCGCGACGACGCCCTGCTGCTTGCGGGACGCAAGTACACCTGGGTGATCCTCGGAGGCGCCGTGCTCGGCGTCGTTGCCATGGAGTCGGCCCTGCTGGGCCACGACTTCTCGCTGAAGTACGTGGCCGAGAACGGGAGTCGCCAGACGCCGCTCCTATTCACGATCACGGGCATGTGGTCGGCGCTGGAAGGATCGATCCTGCTCTGGTCGATCGTGTTGGCCGGGTACCTGGCCGTCATGGTCCACCACTTCCGCAAGCGGGCGACCGACCCGCTCGTGGCGTGGGCGACGCTTGCCGTGTTCGTGGTCGCCGGCTTCTTCTTTGCGCTGATGGCGGGTCCCGCGAATCCCTTCCGCGTCATCCACGGCACGATTCCCACTAACGGCCCGGGGCCGAACCCGCTGCTGCAGAACCACCCGCTTGTCGCGTTCCACCCACCGATGCTGTATCTCGGCTACGTCGGGTTCACGATTCCGTTCGCCTTTGCCGTGGCCGCCCTGCTCACCGGCAGGCTCGGTGAGGGGTGGCTGGTCGAGACCCGGCGCTGGACGCTGTTTGCGTGGGGCTTCCTCACCATCGGCATCGTCCTCGGCGCCTGGTGGTCCTACGAGGTCCTCGGTTGGGGCGGGTACTGGGCGTGGGACCCCGTCGAGAACGCCTCGTTCATCCCGTGGTTGACGGCTACCGCCTACCTCCACTCGGTGATGGTCCAGGAGCGTAGGGGGATGCTCCGGATCTGGAACCTCTCGCTGCTGCTGGCGACGTTCTCACTGACGATTCTCGGCACGTTTCTGACGCGGTCGGGCGTGCTCGACTCGGTGCACTCGTTCACCGAGTCGCCGATCGGGCCGTGGATCCTCACGTTCTTCGGGCTCGTCGTGTTCGTCTCGGTCTCGCTGATCGGGTGGCGCGGCGACCGCCTGCGCTCGCCGGGATCCATCGACTCACCGGTGTCACGCGAGGGCGCCTTCCTGGCCAACAACCTGCTGTTCGCGGCGTTCGCCTTCGTCGTGCTGCTGGGCACGGTGTTCCCGCTCATCGCCGAGGCCCTGAACGGCGACAGGCTCTCGGTGGGCGGCCCCTACTTCAACACCATGACGACCCCGATCGTCATCGCTCTGTTGTTCCTGATGGCGATCGCGCCAGTGCTTCCGTGGCGCAAGGCGTCAGAGGAGGTGCTGCGCAAGCGGCTGTTCTGGCCGGCGGCGACGGCGACACTCGTGGTCGTGCTGTGCGTGGCGACCGGGCTGCGCGGCCTCGCACCACTCGCGACGTTCTGGCTGGGCACGTTTGCCGCCGGGTCGGCGGTTCGCCAGCTCCTTCTCTCGGCCCGACGACAGGGATGGCGCGGGCTGATCGGCCGGGCCAACGGAGGGATGATCGTGCACGTCGGCGTCGTGCTGATCGCCGTCGCCTTCGCGGCCAGCCACGCGTACGGCCACACGCACGAGTTCCGGCTGGCGCCGGGGCAGTCGGCGCGGCTGTCGGGGCACACGGTCACCTACCTCGGATCCACGACGGTGAAGTCGTCGAACAAGACGAGCATGGAGGCGCGGGTTCGCGTCGACGGCGGGAAGGTCTATTCGCCGGCCGTGCACCAGTTCCCCTTCGCCACCCAGGCGATCGGCTCGCCCTCGGTGAAGTCGGGATTCCGCGACGACGTATATCTCACGCTGGCGGCACCCCCTGATCATCCGGGCGGAACTGCGGTGATCGGCGTCATCGTCCAGCCGCTGATCATGTGGCTGTGGATCGGCGGCGCCGTGATCGCGGTCGGCACGTTGTTCGCAGCCTGGCCCGGCCGTCGTCGCCGGCCGACCGCACCGGTGTCGGCACCCGTGGAAGTCGAGACCCCCCAGGTGTCGCCGCCTGAGCCCGTCGTGGTGCCTGGCGCGTGAGCGACGTCGACCTCGCCGTCGAACGCTCGAAGCGGCACACCGCACGGTGGACGGCGATCACCCTCGGCGTCGTCCTGCTCCTGTTCGTCGCCGTGCTGGCGACGCGGAAATCGGCCGCCGACAAGCAGGCCGAGAGCCCGCTTCTGGGCAAGCCTGCGCCCTCCCTGTCGGGCACGAGCCTCGATGGGAGCCAGGCGTCGCTGGCGGCGATGCACGGCAAGTGGGTCGTCGTGAACTTCATGGCCAGCTGGTGTGTGCCCTGCCGGGAGGAGCATCCGGAGCTGGTGAAGTTCACCCAGCGCCACGCGGCGGCGGATGACGCCACGGTGCTGGGCGTGATCTTCGACGACACGGCGCCCAACGTGCGTCAGTTCTTCAGTCAGCTCGGCGGGTCCTGGCCAGTCGTCGACGATCCGGGCGGCCACACGGCGCTGGACTTCGGAGTGCGGGGGCCGCCCGAATCCTTCCTCGTCGACCCCAACGGGTTCGTGATCTGGAAGGGCATCGGCCAGGTCAACGCTGACGGCCTCGACAAGCTGGTCAGCGAAGGAAAGGCGCGGGGAGCGTGAAGTCACGTTGGACGTGGCTGGCCCTCGGCGTGGTGCTCGCCGTCGCTCTCGTGATCGGTGCGCAGGGCCGCTCCGGTCCGATGACCGAGGCCCAGCGCGTGCGACACATCGCGTCGGAGATCCGCTGCCCGACCTGCCGCAACCAGTCGGCGGCCCAGTCCGACGCGGCGGCCGCCAAGGCGGTGCGCGACGAGATCGACCGGCGGGTGAAGGCCGGACAGAGCGACGGTGAGATCGTCGCCTTCATGGTGAGCCGTTACGGCAGCGACATCCTGTTGAAGCCCGAGGGGTCCGGAGTCGCCTCGCTCGTGTGGGTGCTCCCGGTCGTCGCAGTCGTGGTGGCCCTCGGGGCCCTGGCGTTCGCATTTGTGCGCTGGCGCGCCCGCCCGGGCGTCGCGGTGTCCGAGGACGACCGTGCGCTCGTCGAGCGCGAGCTCGAACGAGAGGGCGTGTGAGCGCGCGAACTGCTGTTGACGTCGACGCTCTCGCCGACCTCGAGGAGCAGCGCCGGTTCCTGCTCCAGTCGCTCAAGGATCTTGACCGAGAACGCGAGGCCGGCGACATCGACGAAGCCGACTACCGGACCCTGAAGGACGACTACACGGCTCGGGCCGCGGCCGTCCTGCACGCCATCGACGAGCGCAAGACCGGATTGGCGCGCGTCCAGAAGTCGGCGGGTCGGCGACGGTCGACGAAGTGGATGGCGTTGGTGATCGCCGGTGTGATCGCTCTGGCCGTCGGCGGGGGCGTCCTCGTTGCGTCGACGTCGGGCGAGCGCCTCCCGGGTCAGACGGCGACCGGCAACGTGCCGTCGAACGTCAGTGACCAGCTGGCCGCCGCCCAGCAAGACATCGGTCAGGGCAAGGCCGTCGACGCGCTCAAGCTCTATGACCAGGTGCTGAAGCAGGATCCGAAGAACGCCCAGGCCCTGACGTTCCGGGGCTGGATCCTCGAGTCGGCCAACCTCCACGACGAAGCGCTGGCGTCGCTCGACCAGGCCCTGCAAGCCGACCCCTCGTTCGCCATGGCCCACTACTTCAAGGGTGCCGTCCTGCTCCAGAGCAAGAACGACCCCGCTGACGCCGTGAAGGAGTTCGAGGCCTTCCTCGCCTCCAACCCGCCGGCCGACGCGGCCAAGACCGCCCAGGACGCCTTGAACCAAGCCAAGCAAGCGGCGGGCCAGAAGTAGGTGGCCGTGCGGCTCGGCGGGGGCCAGGGGTTCTACGGCGACGGACACCGGCCCGTCGACGACCTGCTGGCCGCCGGTGTCGACTACCTGATCTGCGAGGCGCTCGCCGAGCTCACCCTGGCCATCCTGCAGAAGGACCGCCAGCGCGACGAGGCGCTCGGCTACACGCGAGACCTTCCCTTGTATCTGCAGCAGGCGATGCCGTACGTGCTCGACGGCCGCACCCGGTTCATCACCAACGCCGGTGGCATCAACCCTGTCGCCGCCGGGCGGGCGGTGGTCGGTGCCGCCCGTTCGCTCGGCGTCAGCGGCGTCAAGGTCGCGACGGTCGTTGGCGACGACGTACGCGGTCGGGCGTCGGAGCTGAGTCTGCCGGACGGGGCCCTATTCGCCAACGCCTACCTTGGAGCGCGCCCGATCGTCGAAGCGCTCGACGCGGGCGCGCAGGTCGTCATCACGGGGCGGGTGGCGGACGCGTCGCTGTTCCTCGCGCCGCTGATCCACGCGTTCGGGTGGGCGTGGGACGATTACGACTCGCTCGCCGCCGGCGTTGTCGTCGGCCACCTCCTCGAGTGCAGCGGCCAGGTAACGGGTGGCAACTACTCAGGGCGCTGGTGGGAGAACCCCGACCCGATGCGCATCGCCTTTCCGATCGCGACCGTCGACAACGACGGCTCCGCGGTCATCAGCAAGCCGCCGAACACAGGCGGCATGGTCACGTTCGACACAGTGCGGGAGCAGCTGCTCTACGAGGTGCACGATCCCTCCCGCTACTTCTCGCCCGACGTCGTCGCCGACTTCACGTCCCTGTCGCTCGAAGACCTCGGCGAGGATCGGGTGCGTGTCAGCGGCACATGCGCGGCGGATCCACCGACGACCGACACGTACAAGGGCCTGGTGTGCACGCCGGCCGGCTACGCCGGCGAGGCGCGGCTGGTGTACCCGTGGCCTGACGCCGAGGCCAAGGCGCGTGCGGGGCTGGCGTTCCTTCGCAAGCGGGCGGAGGAGAACGGCGTGCCCGTCGAGGAGTGGCGCGAGGAGTACTTCGGCGTGAACGCCTTCGGAGGGTCGACCGTCGACCGCGATTTCGAGCCGCCCGAGGTCATCGGCCGGCTGGCGTGGCGCACGGCCGACAAGGAATCTGCAGGCCGGGTGGCCGGCGAGGTCGGTGTCCTCGGGCTCTCGGGCCCGCCGACGATCTCGGGCATGGGCCGCGGCGGCGGCGCCAGGCCGTCGCAGCTCCTCGCCGTCGAGCCGTTCTACGTCGACAAGAAGCTGGTCGACGACCAGGTGCGCGTCGAGGTCGAGGAGGTCTAGTGGGGATGGCGCGCATCCAGCTCCGAGATCTTTGCGGCGCCCGGTCGGGCGACAAGGGCGACATCAGCGATCTGTCGTTGTTCGCCGACGACGAGGCCGCATACGAAGCGCTGTTGCGGGAAGTGACCGCCGAGCGGGTCAAGGCCCACTTCGCCGAACTCGTCACCGGCGACGTCGAGCGCTACGAGGCCCGCAACGTCCTTGCCCTGAAGTTCGTCATGCACGGCGCCCTCGGCGGCGGCGCCCCCCGGTCGCTGCGGGCCGACAATCTCGGCAAGACCCACGGCGCGACGCTCCTCCGCATGTGGGTCGACGTCCCCGACGAGGTGGCCGCCAACGCCAAACGCCGAGAGCGCCCCCCGCTCCCCTGAGCAGGCCCCCAACCAGCTCCCAACCTCTCCAAGTCCGCGAGATCGTTCCCTTCCTGCTGATTCGAGCGCCCCAACCCCAGACTTGGAGAGGTTTTGGCGTTGGTCACCGGGTCAGCCGGCGGCGCCCAGCGCTCGTAGGCGGTCGACGACTCGCGGCAGTGCCTCGACGAAGGCGTCGATGTCGTCGTCGGTCGTCGACCAGCCCACGGAGACGCGCAGCGAGCGCTCGGCGTCGACGCCCATGGCCTCGAGCACCGGCGACGGCTCCAGCGATTCGGACGAGCAGGCGCTGCCGGAGTGGGCGGCGATCCCGACCTGGTCGAGCCCCAGCAGCACCGCCTCGGCCTCGACGCCTTCGACGCCGAGGCACGCGATGTGGGGCAGGCGCACCTCGGTGTCGCCGTAGGGCACGACGCCGCCTGGCAGATTCTCGAGCAATCGGCGCGTCTGGCTACGTGCGGCCGACGCCTCGGCGTCGAGCCTGGCTGCGTCCGACAGCACTGCGGCGGCGGCGCCGAAGCCGGCGACGCCCGCCACGTTTTCCATCCCCGCGCGACGCGCCCGCTCCTGCTCGCCCCCTACGACGAACGGCCGAAGGCGTACCCCTCGCCGCACGATCAACGCGCCGACACCCTGCGGGCCCCCGAACTTGTGGGCGCTGACCGAGAGCAGGTCGGCGCCCAGATCGGCGAACGACACGGTCACGTGGCCGACGGCCTGAGCGGCGTCGACGTGGACGAGCACGCCGCGCTCGCGGCACTCGGCGACGACCGCGGCGACCGGTTGCAGCGTGGCGACCTCATGGTTGCCCGTCTGTACGTTGACGAGCGCGGTGTCGGGCCGCATCGCGGCGATGACCTCGTCGGCGTCCACGCGGCCGAGACGGTCGACACCCACCCACGTCACGTCGTGACGCGCACACGCGTCGCGCACCGCCGAGTGCTCGACGACGGGACACACGATGTGGGACCCGCGCTCGGTGGCGCCGAACACCGCGGCGTTGATCGCCTCGGTCGCCCCGCTCGTGAACACGACCTCCCGCGACCGCGCCCCCAGGAACGCAGCGACCTGCTCGCGCGCCGACTCGACAGCGCCCCGTGCGACCCGCCCCTCGGTGTGGACCCGTCCGGGATCGGCGGCGTTGGCCAGCCACGGCACCATCGCTTCGACCACCTCCGGTCGCGCGGGCGACGTCGACGCGTGGTCCAGGTAGTGGCGCATCAGCGCTGCGCGCGGCCTACAGCGCGGTGACGCAGACGTCGTCGCCCTGGGGGCGGGACGCCTCGGTGTGGGGGACGGTGTCGCCGTAGAGACCGGCGAGCATCCCCTTCACCATGCCGCGGTCGACGGCGCAGATGACCGGGTGCTGCACGGCGGCCTCCCCGAAAGGGCAGTGCTCGGCGATGATCGCCAGCGACCGCGAGCCGGGCCGCGCCTCGGCGTGGGCCGCGAACCCGTGGGCGGTCAAGGCGTCGGCGACGGCGTGCAGCGCGGCCTGAAACGAGCGGTGACCCTCACCGGGCGCCATCGAAGCGGCCAGCGTCCGGCCGTACTCGATGCCGACCGCTTCGGCCATGGCCTCGGCCTCGGCGGCCGGAACCAGCTCGAGGGCACGACCGAGAAGTGTGACCAGCAGGTCGTCGCGCCGCGCCGGGAACGCGAGGCCCATGTCCTTCGCAGTGGTGCGGTACCGCTTCGACGGGCGGCCGACGCCGGCGTGGGCGGCGCGCTGCACGGCAACCTCGAGGTACCCGCCGGCCGCCAGCTTGTCGAGATGGTGGCGGGCCACGTTGGGGTGCAGCTCGAAGCGCTCGGCGACCTCTGATGCCGTGACTCCGAGCTGGCTCTCGCGCGCGAACAGATAGATCTCGCGGCGGGTGGGGTCGCCGAAGGCGCTGGTGACGGCCGTGACAGCGGCGGAGAATTGGGCCGCCGTGAGGCCTTCTTCAACCACGCCAGTATTCTACCTATCCGGATAGGAGAAATCCCCGGAGGCCCATTTCCCGTGCCCGTCACCGAACCCCAGGTCATCGACGCCCTTCGCCCCGTGCAGGACCCCGAGCTGCATCGGAGCATCGTCGACCTCGACATGGTCGGCGGCGTCGACATCAACGGCGCCAACGTGGCCGTCAACGTCACGCTCACCGTCGCCGGCTGTCCGTTGCGTGCCGAGCTCACCGATCGGGTGACCGCCGCCGTGCAGGCGCTCGACGGCGTCGACCACGTCGACGTCTCCTTCGGCGTGATGACCGACGAACAGCGGGCCGCACTCCGCGACCGTCTCCAGGCCCAGGGTGGCCAGGGCCACGGCGGACACGCGCACGGGCAGGCCGAGGCGCCCAACATCCCGTTCGCCGAGGCGGGCGCCCGCACGCGCGTCCTCGGCATCTCGTCGGGCAAGGGCGGCGTCGGGAAGTCGTCGGTGACGGTGAACCTCGCCGCGGCCATGGCGAACAAGGGGCTCTCGGTCGGCGTGGTCGACGCCGACATCTACGGCCACTCGGTGCCGCGCATGCTCGGCGCCGACGCCCTGCCCACCAAGGTCGACGAGATGATCCTGCCGCCGCAGGCGCACGGGGTGAAGGTCATCTCGATCGGGATGTTCACCCCCGGCAACACCCCGGTGGTCTGGCGCGGGCCGATGCTGCACCGCGCCCTCCAGCAGTTCCTCGCCGACGTCTTCTGGGGCGACCTCGACGTGCTGCTGCTCGACCTGCCGCCCGGCACCGGCGACATCGCGATCTCCACCGCGCAGCTGATCCCGAACGCGGAGCTGCTCGTGGTCACCACCCCCCAGCAGGCGGCCGCCGAGGTGGCCGAGCGCGCCGGGGCGATCTCGCTGCAGACCCGGCAGCGCCTGGTCGGCGTCGTCA
>JAFASB010000343.1 GCA_019244985.1 Acidimicrobiia bacterium
TTCCTGCAGGCGATCCTCTCCCACCCGAGCCAGGACGAGCGGGCCGCCTTCCGCATGCGAAAGCGCATCCAGGCCACGACGGAAAGCACCTACGTCGCCAGTTGCTCGTTCCGAACCGTGGTCTACAAGGGCCTGGTCGCGGCAGACGCCCTCGGCCAGTTCTGGCTCGACCTGAGCGACGAGCGTTTCGACGCCCCGTTCGTGGTCTTCCACCAGCGCTTCTCCACCAACACCACGCCGACGTGGGCCCGCGCCCAACCCTTCCGCATGCTGTGCCACAACGGCGAGATCAACGCCCTCGCCGGCAACGTCAACCGCATGCGCGCCCGGGCCCATCTCGGTACCGAAGAAGTCGGGCTCGGCCCCGAGGACGTCTTCCATCCGATCATCCACCCGGCGGACTCCGACTCCGGCCAGCTCGACTCGATGGTCGAGCTCCTCGTGCGCGGCGGCCGCGACATCCGCCACACGGTCGCCATGGTCGTGCCCGAAGCATGGGAGGGCGCCCGCGACCTCGACGCCGAGGTCCGGGGCTTCTACCGCTACCACGCATCTCTCATGGAGCCGTGGGACGGGCCCGCCGGCCTCGTCTTCACCGACGGCGTCGGCGTCGGTGCCGCCCTCGACCGCAACGGTCTGCGCCCTCTCCGCTACGCGGTTTGCGAGGACGGCCTCGTCGTGTGTTGCTCAGAGGCGGGCGCCGTCGACGTCAGCGGCCACGGCCTCGTCAAGCGCGGCCGCCTCGGTCCCGGCCAGATGCTGTTCGTCGACCCCACGCGCGGTGTCCTCGACGACAACCAGTGCAAGGAGCGCCTCGCCGCCGCGGCGCCGTATGCCAGGTGGGCCGCCGACGGCCTTCGCAAGCTCGATCCTGGGCGCCCCGTCGAGGATCCCGACGACGCCGACACCCTCGAGACGCGCCAGGCCGGCTTCGGGTACTCGAAGGAAGAACTGGCGATGGTGCTGCGCCCGATGGCCCACGACGCCAAGGACCCCACCTTCGCCATGGGCGACGACGCTCCCCTCCCCAGCCTGGCCCTGCGCCCACGCCCGGTGCACCACTTCCTCCGGCAGCGCTTTGCCCAGGTCACCAACCCGCCGATCGACCATCTGCGCGAGCGGCTGGTGATGAGCCTGCGCACGCTGCTCGGGCCGCGCCAACCGATCCTCACCGAGACGCCCGAGGCGGCGCGGCTGCTGACGCTCAAGTCGTTCTTCATCTACCCCAGCGCAGTCGTCGACCTGCTCGAGAGCGAGGGCCACGGTTTCGGCGCGGCGCGCCTCGACGCCACCTTCGCGGTGGCCGACGGCCCGCAGGGCCTGCGCGCCGCGGTCGAGCGACTGGGTGACGAGGCCGAGCAGCTCGTGCGCGACGGCACGGGCATTCTCGTCATCGACGACGGCGGCATCTCACCCGAACGCACCTCGGTCCCTGCGCTCTTGGCCACCGGCGCCGTGCACCACCGCCTGACGGCGAAGGGCCTGCGCATGAACACGAGCCTCGTGGTCCAGGCCGACGACGCCCGCGACAGCCACTACGTCGCCTGTCTGCTCGGCTACGGCGCCGACGCCATCTGCCCGGGGCTCGCTCTCGAGACCGTGGCGTCCGAGGCCGACGCCAACGAGGACTCCGAGCTCGTCGGCCCCGAGGCCCAGGCGCGCCTCCAGGCGGCGATGGAGGACGGCGTCCTCAAGATCATGTCGAAGATGGGCATCTCCGCCGTCGACTCCTACCGCGGTGCCCAGATCTTCGAGGCCATCGGCCTCGGCCCCGAAGTCGTCGACGTGTGCTTCACGGGCACGCCGTCGGTCATGGGGGGCATCGGCTGGAACGAGCTCGGCGAGGACGCGCTGAAGCGCCACGCCGAGGGGCGGCTGGTCGACGCCGGGTTCTACCGGTCGCGCAAGCGCGGCGAGTACCACACCAAGAACGACGACGTCACCAAGTCGCTCAACCAGTTTCAGGCCGCCCACCTGCTGCAGCGGGCGATCAAAGACGGGCACGACGAGCTCTACGACAACTTCGCGGCGCTGGTGAACGGGCGACCGCCCACCGAGCCCCACGACCTGCTCGAGCTCGTGCCCGCCGGCGACCCGATCCCGGTCGACGAGGTCGAGCCCGCCCTGAACATCACCCGGCGCTTCTCCACCGGCGCCATGTCGCATGGGTCGCTCAGCCGCGAGGCACACGAGACGCTCGCCGAGGCCATGAACTTGGTCGGCGGCAAGTCCAATTGCGGCGAGGGCGGCGAGGCGCCGTACCGCTTCCGCACACGCGGCCAGGAGAAGGGCGACAAGAACAGCCGCATCAAGCAGATCGCCTCGGGCCGCTTCGGGGTCACGCCCGAGTACTGCGCCTTCGCCGACGAGCTCAACATCAAGATCGCCCAGGGCTCCAAGCCCGGCGAGGGCGGCCAGATCCCGGGCGCCAAGGTTTCCGAGGAGATCGCGGGGCTGCGCCACACCCAACCGGGCGTCGGCCTCATCTCTCCCCCGCCGCATCACGACATCTACTCGATCGAGGATTTGGCCCAGCTGATCTTCGACCTGAAGCAGGTCAACGGACTCGCCGACGTGAGCGTGAAGCTGGTCGCCGAGGACGGCGTCGGCACCATCGCCGCCGGGGTGGCCAAAGCGCTCGCCGAGGTCGTGCAGATCTCCGGCGCCAACGGTGGGACGGGGGCGTCGCCGCTTTCGTCGATCAAGCATGCGGGGATGCCGTGGGAGGTCGGTCTCGTCGACGCGGCGCGCACCCTTGTCGACAACGGGCTCCGGGGCCGGGTGCGGCTGCGCGTCGACGGTGGTTTCAAGACCGGGCGCGACGTGGTGATCGCGGCGCTGCTCGGCGCCGACG
>JAFASB010000396.1 GCA_019244985.1 Acidimicrobiia bacterium
CACCGCTGCCGTCGACGTGCGCGATCTCACGGCCCTCGGCCCACCCGTGGTCGTCGACCTCGGCTCGGGACTTCTCGACGCCGCGACCCCGTGGCTGGCCGCGGGACCCCCGGCCTGGCTGGCGAGCGAACCAGCGGCCCGCCAGACCCTCGAAGCCGGCGCCGCACTCGTCACGTTCTCCGGCGACAAGCTGCTCGGTGGTCCTCAAGCCGGCGTCGTCGCTGGCCGCGCCGATCTGGTCGAGGCGTGCGCCGCCCACCCACTGGCGCGAGCCCTCCGGCCCGGCGCCCTGGTGTTGAGCGCCCTGCAAGACACAGCCCTCGCCTACCTCCGCCGCGACGGGGACGCCATCCCGTTCTGGCGGATGGCGACCCTGCCGGTCGATGCCCTGCGCCGGCGGGCCGAGGCGCTCGGGGCGGGCGCCGTCGTCGACACCGTCGCCATCGCCGGCGGCGGCTCGCTGCCCGGACTCGACATCCCGTCGGCGGGCGTTGCCCTCGACGGCGATGTCACTGCGACCCTCCGGGCCCACGACCCGCCGGTGATCGCCCGCACCCAGGACGATCGGACGCTTCTCGACCTGCGCACGGTCGATCCGGCCGACGACCCGGTCGTCGCCAAAGCCATCCACACGTGCACGTCGTAGCCACTGCGGGCCACGTCGACCACGGCAAGTCGACGCTCGTCCAGGCGCTCACCGGCATGGATCCCGACCGGTTGGCCGAAGAGAAGGAGCGGGGTCTCACGATCGACCTGGGATTCGCGTGGACCACGCTGGCGTCGGCACGCACGATCGCCTTTGTCGACGTTCCGGGGCACGTGCGCTTCATCAAGAACATGCTCGCCGGCGTCGGTGCCGTCGACGCATGTCTGTTCGTCGTGGCCGCGACCGAAGGGTGGAAGCCCCAGTCCGAAGAGCATCTCCGGATCCTCGAGCTGCTCGGCGTGCGCCACGGGCTCGTCGCTCTGACGAAGGTCAGCCTCGTCGACGACGACACGCGCCAGCTGGCCGTTCTCGAGGTGAGCGAACAAGTAGCGGGCACCTTCCTCGAGCAGGCTCCCGTCGTCGAGGTCGACGCCCTTGCCGGCATCGGCGTCGACGATCTTCGCATGGCGCTTGACGACCTCGTCGCTGGCACGCCGACGGCTGTCGACCGCGACCGCCCCCGCCTCTGGGTCGACAGGGTGTTCGCAGCCAAGGGATCGGGCACCGTGGTGACCGGCACGCTGACGGGAGGATCGATACGGGTGGGCGACGAGCTCGCGCTCCAACCCGGCGATCGGCACGTGCGCGTGCGCGGCCTGCAGACCCATCGACACGCACGCGACATCGCCGAACCCGGCAGCCGGGTCGCCGCCAATCTGTCAGGCGTTCACCACGACGACGTCCAGCGGGGCGACGCCCTCGTGCGGCTCGGCCAGTGGGCGCCGACCAACGTCTTCGACGCCAGCCTCGACGTTCTCGCCGATCTCGACCACGCTGTGTCGCGGCGCGGGGCCTTTCACGTCTACATCGGGTCCGGCGAGCATCCGGCGACGCTGCGCCTGCTCGGCGACACCACCGAAGTCGAAGCCGGCGAACGCGCGCTGGTGCGCCTGCACCTGCCCGTCGAGGTGCCGCTCGTGCCCGGCGATCGGTTCGTCGTGCGCGAGAGCGGACGCTCCGAGACGATCGGCGGCGGCGAGGTGCTCGACGTTTCGCCCGTGCTCCCGGCCCGGCGCGCCAGGCCCGACCGAAGCGTCGACCGCGTCGTCGCCGAGCGCGGATGGGTCGACGTCCAGGTTCTCGAGCAATTGACCGGCGTACGCCGCCCGCCCGTCCTCGGGCGGTGGGTGGTGTCCGAGGACGCGCTCGCGTCGACCGTCGCCGACCTCGAGCGGGCCGTCCGCGACGCCGGTGCCTTGGGTCTCGACATGGCGACGCTCGACGAACGACAGCGAGCCGCGCTGGAGCACGTCGATGGCGTCGCCGTCGAGGCCGGCCGGGTGCGGCCCGCAGCGGCCGCGGATCCGCTCGCCGGTCACCCCTTCCTCGGTGCGTTGGCCGACGACCCCTTCTCGCCACCGGAGCCCGAGGGTGTCGACCGGTCGGAGCTGCGCGAGCTCGTGCGCCGGGGCCTCGTCGTCGAGCGCGACGGCTGCTACTTCGCGCCCAGTGCCGTAGAAGGCGCGGCTCGCCGGGTCGCCGAGCTGTTGGCTGCCGACCCCGCCGGCGTCACCGTCGGACAGGTGCGGGACGCGCTCGGCACGACCCGAAAGCATGCGTTGCCCCTGCTCGCCCACCTCGACGCCACCGGCGTGACGCGCCGCCGGGGCGACGTCCGCGTCGCCGGGCCGCGGCTACCGGCGCTGAGCTAGCTACGAGGCTTCGTCGGCAGTGTTGGCGGTGTGGACGACTTCGCCTTCGTCGGCCTCGTCGGCCGGCTTCGCACCGCTGAGCGACCGCAGGAGACGAGGGCGACCCCGGGCCAGGCCGAGCAGACCCCGCCGACGCTTGGCCTTGCCCTCCATCGACCGGGCCACGCTCGCCACGGACACGACGTTGGTCATCACCTCACCGAAGGCGTCGGGGTCGGCGAGGAGCCACGAATGGTTCCCCGTGACGACCTCACCTTCGGACCCGATCGCCTTGCAGAGGGCGTCGAAGGATTCCTTGGGGATGATGCGATCCTTCTCACCCCACAGCACGACCACCGGCAACCGGCGGCGCTTGAGCTCCTCGAGCTCCGCGGTGAGGTCGGCCGTACGCGCCACCTGCGCCACGCGCCACATGGCGCCCGGGTTGCGGATGAGGTTGGGCACCGCGTCCTCGAGCACGACCGGCAGCACCTTGGTGATCTGCGGGACCGGCAGCAGGTCGCTCGGAAAGTGGATCCCCCAGTCCCACAGTGGACGCTGCGCCATCTTGCGGACGGTCGCGCCGGATCCGGTCCACACCGAGCCGCCGATCGAGTTCACGAGCACCAGCGACCGGACACGTTCGGGGAAGTCATGGGCCACCTGGATGGCAACGCCGCCACCGAAGGAGTGGCCGACGACGATCACGGGCTC
>JAFASB010000483.1 GCA_019244985.1 Acidimicrobiia bacterium
GGAACACAGTGTTCACCGAGTGGGCCATGGCGTCGTCGACGGTGATCTGCCCGCCAGCTTCACCTTCGTAGTTGTGGACCGTCCATGGCGCGCCGGCGCACTGGACGGTCTTCGGCGACGCGGAGTCGAACTTCGTGCGCGGGTCGATACCCGCCTCGAGCGCAGCGACATAGAGGAAGGGTTTGAACGACGATCCTGGCTGGCGGCGACCCTGGCTGGCGACGTCGAAGCGGCGGTTGCCGTCGAGCCCGCCGAACAGGACGCGGATGGCCCCGTCGCCGGGCTGCACTGATGCGACTGCGGTGGTGGGGTCGCCCGGCGCGCCGAGCGTCTGCCGGGCCGCTGCGGTCGCCGCGTCGAGCGCCTTCGGGTCAAGGGTGGTCTCGATCGTGTAGCCGCCCGTGTACGCCTGCTTGGCACGGGACGCATCGGTGCCGCCGAGCTCGTCGAGCGTGGACATCTCGCGAGCGACGTACTGCACAAAGTGCGGCGCCCGCGCGGAGAGGGGGTCGTCGGCGGGCTTCTCGGGAATCACACCCAGGGGCGCCGACCGGGCGGCCTGCGCAGCACCGTCTGCCAGCCACCCGTGCCTGCGCATGGCGGCGAGCACCTGGTTGCGGCGGGTAAGGGCAGCCTGCGGATGGACGTAGGGGTTGAGGTTTGCGGGCGAGTGGATGATCCCCGCGAGCGTCGCCGCCTGCTCGACGGTGAGCTGCTCGGCCGCCACGCCGAAATAGTGGTTCGAGGCGGCGGCGATGCCGTACTCGCTGTCGCCGAAGTAGACCTGATTGAGGTAACGGTCGAGAAGCTCGTCCTTGCTGTAGCGCTGCTCGAGCTTGGCCGCGTAGAGCAATTCGCGCAGCTTGCGGAAGACGGTGCGCTGCGAACCCGTGTAGTTGAGCTTCGCCAGCTGCTGGGTGATCGTGCTCCCGCCCTGCACGTGGCCGCTGCGAACGTCGTTCAACGCCGCGCGGGTGAGTGCGGTGAGGTCGACGCCGCCGTGTTGGTAGAAGTGGGCGTCCTCGGCGGCGAGCACGGCGTGGGCGACGTGCGGCGGCAGGTGGTGCGTGTCGACCGGCTGGGGTTGCTCGTTGCCGAGCCGGCCGACGACGGTGCCGTCGGCCGCTACGACCGTGCTCGCTTGGGGCAGGGCGTCGAAACCGCGGATCGAGGGTGCGAACGGCGACACGACGAGCAGGACGGCCCGGCTGGCACCGGCCGCCACCGCCCGGCGCAGCGGCGGCGTGGCGACGACGATCGCCGTGACCGCGAAGGTGACGAGAGCGATGCGCCGCCACGGGAGGCCTCGCACCCACAGCCAGCGAAGTTCGAGGCGTGCGCCCATCGTCGCTGTCAGTTGTGCGCACTCTGGGTGACCGCCAAACCTCAGTGTGCCGCCGGTAGCATCACGCGTCGTGGCCCATCGCCAATCGCACAATTTGGTCGGCGATGCCTTTCTCGGTCTTGTCGCCCTCGCCGTGTTCGTCGGCGCGTTGGCGTTCCAGAAGGGCGTCCCGGCGGCGAGCGTCGTCGCCACGCGGCCCGGTGAGCAGCCCCACGCTGTCGCGCAAACCGCGTCCAACCCCAACATCTCGACGGTCGCCGAAGCGCTGATCCCGAAGGTCAACGTCTACGACAGCGAGACGGCCGCGGCGCCCAGCAAGACGCTCGACAATCCGCAGCCCTCGGGCGCGCCGCTCGTGTTCCTCGTCAAGCAGATCGACAACGACTGGTTGAACGTCTACCTGCCGGTGCGTCCGAACGGCAGCACGGGGTGGATCCACCGCGCCGACGTGAAGCTCACCCAGCACGACTGGCGGATCCAGGTGCAGCTGACCTCGCACCAGATCACCGTGTACTGCCACATCTCCTGCCCCAACGGCGCGCTGCCCAACGACATCTTCCTGCAGGAGCCGATCGCCGTCGGCAAGCAGGACACGCCGACGCCGGGCGGCGTCTACTACATCAAGGAGCTCCTGAGGCCGCCGAACCCGAACACGGTGTACGGGCCCTACGCGTACGGGCTCTCGGGCTTCTCCAACGTCCTGCAGACATTCAATGGCGGCGAGGGTGTCATCGGCATCCACGGCAACAACGACGCGTCGGTGCTCGGCCACGACGTCAGCCACGGCTGCATCCGGATGAGCAATCCCGGCATCGTCAAGCTGGTCAACGTGCTGCCCCTCGGCGTCCCGGTGAACATCGTCGCTACTTGAGCAGTACCGCCTGGCTCGGGCCTAGCACCCCGGCGTAGGGCGTACCTTCACCGGCGCCGTCGCTCGCCACCTCGACCGTCCAGTGGCCGTCCACTCTGACGGTGCGCGGTTCGTCGGTGAAGTTCACGACGACGGCACGGCGATCGTCGCCCTCGACGGTCCGTTCGTACGCCAACACGCCGTCGGGGCTCTCGATGGCGTGCCAGGCGCCCGACTGCAGGGCCCCGCTGTCGCGTCGGGCCATCAGCAGACGGCGGTACAGGTGGAGGACCGATGTCGGGTCGGCGCGCAGGGTGTCGACGTTGCGGACGTCAGGCTCTGGCGGCCAGGGCAACCAGGGGTCGCCCGGCCACCCGTGTCCCGGCGACGCGTCCCACGGGATCGGCGCCCTGGCCCCGTCGCGCCCGCCAGGGTCGACCTGGCGCCCCGAGGGCACATCGGCGTCGGTGAGACCGAGCTCCTCGCCTTCGTACAGGAACGGGGTCCCCCGCAGCGTAAGGAGGAGGATGGCCGCAGCCCGGGCCCGGGCCTCGGACCCGCCGTAGCGGGTGCGATGCCGAGGGTTGTCGTGGTTCGAGAGCACCCATGTCGGCCACGCGCCCCGGGGCTCGAACTCCTCGACGACGCGGTCGACGCGCGTGCGCCACTTGGCGGCGTCCCAGGGCGCGAACAGGGGCGGGAAGTTGAACGCCAGATGCAGCTCGTCGTCGTCGCCGTAGTACTCGGCGACCTTGGCCGTCGACAGGATGAAGACCTCGCCGACCGACACCCGATCGCCGGGGTAGCTGTCGAGGAGGCGTCGGACGCCGCGGATGAGCTCGTGGGTCGCGGGCTCGTCGAGGCGGCCGGTGTCGAGCCACGGATCGGCGACGTCGGGCAGGTCGGGGTGTTTGGCCAGGGCGTGGACGACGTCCATGCGGAAGCCGTCGACGCCGCGGTCGAGCCAGTACCGCAGGGTGTCGTGCATGGCTGCGACGACCTCGGGGTTGCGCCAGTTGAGGTCGGGCTGCTCGGCCAGGAAGAGGTGGAGGTACCACTGGCCGGTGCCCTCGTCCCAGGTCCACGCCGGCTCGGTCTGGCTGAACGCCGCCTTCCAGTTGTTGGGGGGCCGGTCGGGGGTGCCGTCGACCC
>JAFASB010000496.1 GCA_019244985.1 Acidimicrobiia bacterium
GGTCGCACCGGAGGGCTTTCTAAAGGGGCTCGCGGAGTTGTGCAAGGAGTACGACGTACTGCTTATAGCGGACGAGGTCGCGACCGGCTTCGGGCGTACCGGCACTCTGTTCGCGTCCGAACAGGTCGGACTCCGGCCCGATCTGCTCTCCATCGGCAAGGGACTGACGGGCGGCTACCTGCCGATGTCGGCGACGGTCGCGACCCAGCGGGTGTACGACGCCTTCCTCGGCGAGGACCTCAGCGAGCGGACCTTCTACCACGGCCATTCCTACAGCGGGAACGCGCTGGCCGCCGCTGTTGCTCTTCGCCATCTTCAGCTCATCGGCGAATG
This sequence comes from Acidimicrobiia bacterium, assembly GCA_019244985.1. GTDB lineage: Bacteria > Actinomycetota > Acidimicrobiia > Acidimicrobiales > AC-14 > CADDZP01. The sequence continues at coordinate 334 of JAFASB010000496.1, forward strand.
GGCGGTGCTCGAGAATGTCCGGGCCCGCAGCGAACAGCTGGCCAAGGCGCTTGACGCCCAAGTGGCAGGCGAGCCTTGCGTGGCCGAAGTCCGTCTCCGGGGCCTCATGGCGGGCGTGGAGCTTGCGCCGCCGAGAGAAGGTCTGCGTTGGGGCCGGCGCGTGAGCGCAGCGGCCGTCGAGCGTGGAGTCCTGCTGCGGCCGCTCGGCGATGTCGTCGTGCTGATGCCGCCGCTGACGACGACCGCCGACGAGATCGAGCGCATCGTCTCGGTGCTTGCTGCGGCGATCGACGAGGTAACCGCCGGGTGACTCCGTGGCAGCAGTGGGTTGCGGACCAGTGCGCGCGGATCTCGGGCGCCGGCCAGTGGCGCCGACCGCGTGATCTCGATGCCGCCGGGCCCGCCGGTTCGCTGCTCGACGACAGGGGGCAACGCTCAGTCGTCTCGTTCGCGTCGAACGACTACCTCGGCCTCACCCAACACCCCGCCGTCGTTGCCGCGGCCCACGACGCGCTCGACCGCTGGGGTGCGGGCTCCGGCTCGGCACGCCTCATCGTGGGCTCCCGGCCGATTCACTCCGAGCTGGAAGCGGAGCTGGCGGCGTGGAAGGGGGCCGAGCGCGCCCTGCTCTTCCCGACGGGGTTCGCCGCCAACCTCGGTGTGCTCTCCACGCTGGCGACGCCCGGCGTGCGCGTCTGCAGCGACGAGCTGAACCACGCGTCGATCATCGACGGGTGCCGCCTCGGACGCGGCGACGTGCACGTGTATCCGCACCGCGACGTCGACGTCGTCGACAAGCTGCTGAACGGGAGCGATCGCGCCATCGTCGTCACCGACACCGTGTTTTCGATGGACGGCGACTCGGCGCCCGTGGACGACTTGCTCGCCGTCTGTACCAAGCACGGCGCCCTCCTGGTGCTCGACGAGGCCCACGCCGTGCTCGGGCCACAGGTTGTCGTGCCCGACGGTGCGGACGTGCTGCGGGTCGGGACGCTGTCGAAGATGCTCGGTGCGCTCGGCGGGTTCGTTGCCGGGCCGGCGCCGTTCGTCGACCTGCTCGTCAACCGGGGCCGGCCGTTCATCTTCACGACAGCATCCACGCCGGCCGACTCGGCTGCTGCCCTCGCCGCACTGCACGTGTTGCGCTCCGTAGAGGGCGACTCCCTCGTCGCCAGGCTGCGCGGACACGTCGACCGCGTCTCGCCGGGCCACCCGTCGCCCATCGTCCCCGTCCTTCTCGGAGACGAGCGCAGGGCCCTCGCGGCGAGCGCCGCCCTTCTCGAACGGGGCCTCTTGGTACCCGCGATCCGTCCCCCCACGGTGGCGCCTGGAACCTCGCGCCTGCGCATCGCCCTCTCGGCGGCCCACACCGACGACCAGATCTCTCTCCTCGTAGACGCGCTCCGAGACGTCATTGGAAAAGCGGCCTGAGCGACTGATCCTCGTGGCCGGCACGGGCACCGAGGTCGGCAAGACCTGGGTTGGGGCCCACTTGTTGGAGGCCCTCCGTGGGCGGGGCCTGAAGTGCGCGGCGCGCAAGCCCGCCCAATCGTTCGGACCGGGTGAGGGTCCGACCGACGCCGAGGTACTGGCCGCAGCGACCGGTGAAGAGGCCGAGACCGTGTGCCCCCGGCACCGCTGGTACGAGATCGCCATGGCGCCGCCGATGGCGGCCGACGCGCTTGGCCGCCCGAAGATCGAGATATCCAAACTCGCGCGCGAGATCGACTTCCGCGACGGCGTCGACCTCGGTCTCGTCGAGACCGCGGGTGGCGTACGGTCGCCGATCGCCCACGACGGTGACACTGTCGACTTGATGGCCCTCCTCGGCCCCGACGCCGTCGTCCTCGTCGCGGACGCCGGATTGGGCACGATCAACGCCGTGCTGCTGAGTTACGCGGCGTTGGCGCCGGCGCGGGCGCACGTCTTCCTCAACCGCTTCGACGCCGGCGACGCGCTGCACGTCGCCAACCGGATGTGGCTGAGCGAGCGGTTCGGCCTCCACGTCGTCACCGACGTGGAACAACTGGCAGGCACGGTTCGTTGAGCGGCGAGATCAGATACGCCGAGCACGGCGACGCCCATCTCGCCTATCGCACATGGGGCGACGGCCCGCCGCTCCTCTGGGTGCCGAGCCAGTTCATCCCTGTGTCATCGATGGATGACGAGCCGTCGTACGAACGGTTCCTCAACGGACTGGCGTCGTTCTCCACTGTGATTGGTTTCGACCGGCTCGGGATCGGGCTGTCCGACCCGATGGGCGACGAACCAACCACGGACGACTGGACCGTGCAGCTCGAAAGTGTGATGACGGCGGCCGGCTTCGAGTCCGCCTTCGTCTTGGCGCACGGATTCGGTGCCATCCCGGCGATAATCCTGTCCGCCACCCGCCCCGAGCGCGTCCGCGGGCTGGTCCTCGCGATGGGGCAGGCGGCCGCAATCGTGCCCCCGGAACTGATCGCCCAAGTGACGGGAACGGCCCGGCCAAATGCTCACACCGATGAGCTCGACATGCTGCGCGAGCTCGCGCCCTCTCGAGCGGACGACCCCGCCTTTCGGAAGTGGTGGGACGATGCCGGTCGCCGGGGAGCAAGCCCTGCCGTCGCCCAAGCGCTGCTGCGCCTCCAGGCGGATGCCAACGCCACTCAATACGTTGACGCCGTCAGCGCGCCGACGGTGATCATCACCCGTCCGCGCTATTCCGGGTTCGCACCTGGTCGGCTCGTGCCGGCGGAGATCCCGGGGGCCCGGACGGTCGAGGTCGACGGGGTCGACGTCTTCGCTTGGCTCCCGGATAGCGACGCCATCGTCGCCGAGGTCGAGGACTTGGTCACAGGCGAGCGCCACGGGGGCTCGACGACCCGCTCACTGCTTGCGGTCATGTTCACCGACGTTGTCGAGTCGACCCCTTCGGCGGTCCGGCTCGGCGACCGCCAGTGGACCGATCTGTTAGAGGTGCACGACCGCACACTGCGTCTTGAGGTTGCCCGCGCCGGGGGGACCGAGATCGACAGCGCGGGCGACGGCTTCCTCACGACGTTTCCGACGCCGAGCCAAGCCGTCCAGTGCGCGAGGCGACTCCATCGTGCCATCGACGAGATCGGCCTCCGGCTCAGAATCGGTATCCACTGCGGAGAGGTGGAGCTGCGGGAGCCGGGCATCGCCGGCATCGCGGTGCACATCGCGGCGCGGGTGCAGTCCAAGGCCTCGCCGGGCGAGACCCTGGTGACGAGCACGACGAAGGACATTGTCACGGGATCGGGCGTCGCGCTCACCCAGAAGGGGCGGTACGCCCTGAAGGGCGTTTCCGGACGCTGGGTGCTCTACGCCGTCGACAAGTAGCTTCGCAGCCCGATGTCCGACCGAGAACTGTTGGCACGTGCGGCGACGGCCCTGCTCGACGAGCGTCGCCAGCTCACCGGGGAGGAGCTCGCCGGCTTGGCCGAGGTGAGTCCCGAATCGGTGCCGGCGCTGGCCGCCGTGGCCCACGAGGTGCGCCTGGCGTGGTGTGGGCCGGAGGTCGAGGTCGAGGGGATCCTCTCGGCGAAGACCGGTGGCTGCCCGGAGGACTGCAGCTTCTGCAGTCAGTCGTCGCGCTTCGAGTCCCCGGTCAAGGCCACTCCGTTCCTCGATCCCGACGAGATCCTCGCCGCGGCCGACGAGACCGCGAAGGTCGGCGCCTCGGAGTTCTGCATCGTGCTCGCGGTGCGGGGTCCCGACGAGCGGATCATGCGCCAGGTCCTCGACATCGTGCCGCTCGTCCGGGAGCGCACCGGGCTCAACGTGGCGTGCAGTCTCGGGATCCTCACGCCCGACCAGGCCGAGCGCCTCGCCGCGGGCGGCGTGCACCGCTACAACCACAACCTCGAGACCGCGCGCTCGTTCTTCGCGCAGATCGTGACGACCCACACGTGGGACGAGCGCTTCGACACATGCCGGCTCGTGCGCGAGGTCGGCATGGAGCTGTGCTGCGGTGCACTCCTCGGCATGGGTGAGAGCAACGCGCAGCGGCTCGAGCTGTTGGAGCAGCTGCGCCAGGTCGAGCCCGCCGAGGTCCCACTGAACTTCCTCAACCCCAGGCCGGGCACCCCGCTGCAGATCCGCAAGCTGGTGGAGCCCCTCGAGGCGATCAAGTGGATCGCCCTCTTCCGCCTGGCGCTCCCGGACGTGATCCTGCGTTACGCCGGCGGGCGGGAGGTCACGCTGCGCGAGCTGCAGGCGATGGGGATGACGTCGGGCATCAACGCCCTCATCGTCGGCAACTACCTGACGACGCTCGGCCGCTCACCCGACGAGGACCTCGATCTACTGACCGAGCTCAAAATGCCGGTGAAGGAGCTCTCGAGCACGTTGTGAGCCACTGCGACGGTTGCGGCAGGCCGGTCGAGGAGGGCGACCACTCGGCGTGCCGGGCGCGCCGGCGGGCCAGCGATCCGCCCCGGTTCTGCACCCGCTGCGGCCGCAAGCTCGTGGTTCAGGTTTTGCCGACCAGCTGGCGGGCGCACTGTGTGAAGTGCGGCCCGATCGGGCTAGTTAGTGTCCACGGACGGAGCGGGTGACGCCATGACCATTCTCGACAGATTCCGGGTGGACGGACGGACCGCGATCGTGACCGGCGCGTCGTCGGGTCTCGGCGTGGCCTTCGCGCAGGCCCTGGCCGAGGCCGGCGCCGATGTCGCGCTCGGTGCGCGACGCGCCGAGCGGCTGGGCTCCACGCGCGAGCTCGTGGAGGCCGCCGGCCGCAGGGCCATCGCGGTGCCGACCGACGTGTCGGTGCCGGAGGACTGCGACAGGCTGGTCCAGGAGGCCATCGAAGCGTTCGGCAAGGTCGACATCCTGGTCAACAACGCCGGCGTGGGGACCGCACGACCCGCCCTCAAGGAGACGCCCGAGGAGTTCCGAGCCGTGATCGACGTCGACCTGACCGGCTCCTTCATCCTGGCGAAGGCTGCGCTCCCCCTGCTGGCACGGGCCGAGCACCCCGCGCTGATCTTCGTCTCGTCGCTCGCGGGCATTCGGGGCAGGCCCGGCGCCGCCCACCTCTGCGCGGCCAAGGCGGGGGTCATCGGACTGGCGCGCAGCCTCGCGATGGATCTCTATCCGCACGGGATCCGGGTGAACGCCATCGCGCCGGGGCCCGTCCAGGACGTGGAGCGCGGCGAGCCGTCGCCGCTCCCTCCGGGGGCCCCCGCAGATGTCGGCATCAGTCGCCCCGCCGACGTCGCCAACGTGGCCCTCTTCCTGGCCTCCG
>JAFASB010000047.1 GCA_019244985.1 Acidimicrobiia bacterium
CGGGGGGAGGCCCAGGCTCCGGCGGCGGGATCTTCATTACCTTGGGCACCGTCAGTCAGACGAGGTCCACGGTGTTGGGCAACACGCCGGACAACTGCGTCGGCTGCTGAGGACGGGGGCCTCTGGCTCATCGCGTCGCGTTCGCGAACGCGCACAGATTGCCGGCTGCAGAGTGCTATCGGCCAGTGCACGGCCGCTCGGTAACGCTCGGCCCCCGAGTCCGAGCAATCAGCATTGTTCGGAGCGGATCCGAAGCCGCGCGAAGTGAACACCGAGCGGGCGTTCGGGCGCGCTCGCGGGAACGAGCGCTGACGACATGGTGGCCCCGAGAACGGGCTCACTGGGGTTAGAGGACAGCGCCTGCTCCCCGATACCGAGTGAATACGCAGCTACGAGTCCGGCAGTCGAGGTCGATGGGGCATACCTCTGGAATCTCCATCATCGGGCCTTTTCGCTCTCAGCCCTGAGAGCGAGCAGCTGACGCCGAAGCGCCCACATCTCGTGCCTCTCCGTCGTCATCAGGCCCTCGCGGATCACCACCCGGGCCTCTCGGGGGTCAGGTCTGATGAGCACTCGCGCGAGCTCCCGGGCCGCGATTGCCCGTCCGAGCGGCATGTCCGTGACCAGCGCGCGGCGAAGGTGCTCGACGGCATCGTCGTGGCGGCCGAACGTCGCGGCGAGAGCGCCTAAGGCGATCGACGCTGACCCGATCGTGGCGACACCCGGGCCGTTGAGCGCCACCTGGGTGGCGAACGGTTCGAGCATGGCGTAAAGCACCTCGGCCTCCCGGCGCCGCTCGAGGTACGCACAGGTCAGGCCGATCATGGCGACAGCGATTACCCAGTTCCCGTCGCGCGGTATGGCGTCGAAGCTCCAGCCGAGCACGCGGCCGAATGCCTTCTCGGCCTCGAGGCGCCGGTCGAGCTCGGCGTAGGCCCACGCCTGGGCGCACGCCCACCCATAGGGTCGCGCCTGGCTCTCGGCCAGGGCGGCAAAGGGGCCTACGACCTTGCCGAGGTCGCCCGCAGCCAGGTGGTAGTTGAACATCTGGGTGGCATAGAGGGAACGGGCGGGAATCGCCTCTCGTCTTTCGCCGAGCTCGAGGGCGCGTGCCGCCTCGGCCTTCGCCGCTTCCGGCTCGCCCGCGATGGTGTGCCGGAGGGCGTGCAGGGCGGTGCTGTGCCAGAGGTAGAAGGGCTGGCGCAGCTCGCCGGCCAGTCGCCTACAGGCGGCGAAAGAACCTTCGAGCTCGCCGAGGCGACCCTGCTCGATCAAGGCCCGCAGACGGCAGTGGTGGCCACGGTATTCCATCTCGGCGTCGCCAGCGTCGCTGGCCATGAACAGCAGCCGCTCGCCCAGCTCGAGGCGCTCGTCTACCCCCTCGGGGGCGAGCATCGACCAGTGGCGGCTGTAGAGGGCGACCAGCTCGGTGTGCACGTCGGCCGCTCGAGCCGCCACCGCCACGGCGGCGCGCCCGAGCTCCTCCCGGCGCCCACCGCCCGGCGCGTAGTACTGCTCGATCGCCAGCCGGGCGAGCAGCCGCGCGCGCAGCACCGAATCGTCGTCGCCGAGGGCTGTGAGGGCCTCCTCGAGTAGCCCCACGAGCTCGGGATCGAGGTGGTCGACGAAGCCGGTGCCTCCCAGACCGAGGCCGTAGCCGAGCGCGGATCGAGCCAAGGCCCTGCCAAGGTTCGCCGCCCGGGCGACGGCCGCTGCGTCGAGGAAGCTCTGGCGGGCCTCGGTACGCGTTCCCGAGCGGGTTTGCGCCTCGCCGAGACACAGCAGCAGCGTCGCCTCCGCCTCGGCGTCGGCCGGTCCGCGACGGACAAGGTCGAGCGCTCTCGCGAGGAGCGTCGCCGCCTCCTCGTACGCCGTGGCGCTCGTCGCCTGGTCGGCGGCGCGCTGCGCATAGTCGATGGCCTTGGCCACGTCCCCCTGGCCGCCGGCGGCCAGGAAATGGAAAGCCAGTTCGGGGAGGACCTGCTCGAGCCTGCCACGTGCCCGATCTTCGATGGCCTGCGCCACTCGGTGGTGGAGTAGGGCCCTTCGGGTGGCCCCCAGTTCCTCGTAGACAGCGTCGCGCACGAGCGCATGCCGGAACGAGTAGCGGCCGGGGTTGTCCGGCGCCTCCGCGATGAGGCGGGCGACGACGCCTTGGTCCAGGGCGTCGAGGAGCTCTTCGTCGCCGAGCATGCTGCAGCGCCCGAGCAGGTCGAAGTCGAAGTCCCGGCCCAGGACCGCCGCCAGGCGCATCGCCCCGGCGACGGGCTCGGGCAGGTGGCGGAGTCGCCGGGTCACCAGCTGGCGCACATTCGTCGGTACCTCGGTGGCCAGGTCGGCACCGTCGTCCTGCGCGATCGCTAGCAGCTCCCTGAGGAGCAGCGGATGCCCACTCGTGCGAGCGTGGAGCGTGTCGGCCAGCGACGGCCCACCCGTCGCGTTCGCCGTGGTGTAGGAGCCGACGAGGTCGCCGACGGCCTGGAGGTCGAGGCCTTCGATCTCGAGCTCGGTGGCTCGTGTGGGGTCCAGCTCGGCGAAACAGGTATCGAGCTCGTCGGCCCCGGGCTCGGGCCGACGGGTGAGGATGACGAGCACCGCGTCGTGCGCGGTCGCTCGGACGATTTGTCGTATCAGGAGCAAGGTGGGGGTGGTGGCCAGGTGCACGTCGTCGATTGCGAGCAGCAGCGGGGCGCGCCGCGCGATCGACGCGAGCAGCCGCGTGACGGCGCCGAACAGCAAGGCCCGGTCGCTCTCGGGATCCGAACTCTGACCGGCGTGCATGTCCGGAAGGCGGGTGGCTAGTTCCGGCAGCAGCCGGAGCAGCGCCGTGCCCGCCCGCGTCGCCTCCTCGCGCAGCTCGGTCGTCGGGCAGGTGCTCATGTAGCGGGCGAGCGCCTCCGCGACGGGCTCGTAGGGGATCACGGCGTCGGCGCTGCAGCGCCCGTAGAGGACGGTGGCACCCCGCGTGCGCAAGTCTGCGATCGATTCGAGGGCGAGGGCGGTCTTGCCGATGCCCGCCTCCCCGGTGAGGACCACGAGCTGGCCGCGGCCGGCCGCGACTCGTTCGAAGCGATTGGCCACCTGCGCCAGCTCGGATCGTCGACCCACGAAGATGCCTTCGGGAATCGCGGGGAGGAGCGGTGCCGAAGCAGGGGGCGGCGCAGCGGTCCGAGATCGCGCCGCGTCGGTGGACTCGGTGCCGAGCAGGGCGACGTAGGCCGCCTCGGTCTCCTCGGCAGGGGACACGCCGAGTTCCTCGGCGAGGAGGTGACGGCATCGCTCGTAGGCCCGGAGGGCCTCGCCGCGACTCCCCGCCGCCGCGTGCGCCGCCATCAACAATCGGTAGGCGCTCTCCCGGAACGGATCGAGGGTGAGCATCCGTTCGGCGTCGGCGACCGCCAGGCGCGGAGCCTGGCGACCGAGGTGGACCTGGGCCAGCACCTCAAGTCCGTGCAGGGCGTGCCGGCGCAGGCGCTCGCGCATGACGTCGACCCATGCCCCTTCGTCGCCCGGCAAGAAGGGACGGACAGCCACGGCGACGCCGACGGCCGCCGCCGCCTCCGCCAACCGCAGCTCGCCGCCGGCGAGCGCTTCGTCGGCGTCGGCCAGGTCGTCCGCTGCCACCTCGATGTCGACCTGCACCTCAGGCGGGAGACGCAGTTGGTAGCAGCCGAACGCGCCCGACACCATGGCTTCCCCGTCAAAGCCGGCCTGGGTGAGCACGCTGCGGACCTTGCTTACCAGTCCCCGCAGGGCCCCTTCCCAGCTCGACGGCAGCCGCCCGGGCCAGATGGCCTCGGCCAGCTCCTCTCGAGCCACCGGCCGCCGGTGCTCGGTCGCGAGGAGGGCGAGGACGAGGCGCACTTGGCGTCCCCCAAGGTCGGTGACCTGGGCGCCCTCGGGCCCGACGATCCGGACCTCGTCGGTTAGCTCGACGCGCGCCTGCCCCAGGATGGTGGCAGTCCCCGCCGCCGGCGGATCAGTTGCGCTTGATGCGCCATTCACGCCATTCACGCCATTCACGCCATTGCTCTGCAGAGCCTACGGGGCGAGCTCGCGAATTTCTCGCGGTCGATCCGTACGGTCGGGTCGATGGAGGAGCTCTTGCGGTGCGACTGTGGCTATCTCGCTCGGGGCGCCGACGAGGACGAGCTCGTCGCTGACGCCCGAGCTCACGCCCGGGTGCATCGCATGGAGATCCCTGATCGCCTCG
>JAFASB010000196.1 GCA_019244985.1 Acidimicrobiia bacterium
CTTCTTGACGCCTTCGTGCACGCTCCGCCGGGCGGCCGCCTCCGAACAACTGAGGAGCTTGGCGATGTCGCCGTACCCCAGGTCCTCCACGAACCGGTGCCTTACTGCCGCCTGCTGCTTCGGTGGCAGCCCGTCGACCAGCTTCCACAGCGCCGGCTCCCCTTGGAGCGTGTCGGGCACTTCGACGGGGATCTCCGGCACGGCCTCACTCGGCACCGGCCGGCGTTGGGTCGCCCGGTGACTGTCGATGGCCTTGCGGTGGGCGATCGTCAGCACCCACCCCCGCAGGTTCCCGTCGTGCTGCAACGTCGGATACGCCCGCAGGGCCGAGATGAATGTCTCCTGGAAGCAGTCGTCGGCCTCGTGCTGGCCGACACTCGCCACCAGAAACCCGTGCACGGCCGGCCCGTGCTCGTCGAGAAATCGCTGAAACGGCGGCACACCCACGGCAATAGAACGCTAGGCGCCCCGCTCGTGTGAGGTTATTGGAGCTCTGTCGACCCCAGGGGCAGGTTTTGCTCCACAAAGAGACCCTTGAGTCTCGCGGCCGCGGGGCGTTCACTCGGTCACCATGGACATCGACCGAGACGCTGCTCGGTTCGCAGCGCACCAGCGAGCGCTGCTCACACGGCCGCAAGCCCGTGGCGTGGGGTTCACCGACAAGGCGATTCAGCATCGCGTTGAAACGGGCCGCTGGGGCCTCGTGCACCCAGGCGTGTATCGCGTCGAGGGGGCGCCGGCGAGCTGGGAGCAAACGGTCCTTGCGGCCGTTCTGGCCGCGGGCGACGGCGCAATCGCTTCCCATCGCGCTGCGGCGGCGATGTGGGGCATCGAAGGCATCGAGCGGGTCATCGAACTCACAGTCCCGTTGGCCCGTCGCCCGACCGTGCGAGGCGCCGTCGTCCACCGCACCGACGGCCTCCTGTTGCCGGAGCGGACGCGTCTCCGCCATGTCCCACTGACGACGCCGGCTCGGACTGTCTTCGACCTTGCATCGGTCATTCCACGTGGCGCGCTCGACCGCGTCGTGGAGGACGTCCTGAGCCGAAGGCTTCTTCCACGCAAGGCCCTCGTCGCTCAGCTGGCTGCGCACGGCGGCCCCGGGAGACGCAAGACGCTCGCTCTGCAAGCGCTGCTCGAGGAGCATCCCGAACGTTGGGAGCGGGCCGATGGCCGGCTCGAGCGGCGGCTCCTTCGCTTCCTGAAGGCGCGAGGCTTCCCGGAGCCCGTCCTGCAATACGAGGTCAGGCTGGCGAACGGCAGAAGCGTCTTCATCGACGCCGCGTACCCCGACCGCCTCGTCGGCCTCGAGGCCAACAGCTACCTGTGGCACACCTCGCGCCCTGACTGGGTTCGAAACCAGGTCAAGACACGGGCCCTGACTGCGATGGGCTGGGCCATCATCCCCGTGACGTGGGAGGACCTGGTACCCAACGCCACGACGTTCGAAGAGGAGCTCCGAACCGCTTTGTGGAGCTCTACGCGCCCATAGGGGTGGCAAGGCTCCAAAAACCGGGCTTGTGGCGGGAGTCAGGGTCTCCTGGAGGGCACGAGTACCGGCGCAGGGGCGGGCTCGGTTGCTCGCGTGTTCCAGTCGCGCAGCGAGTCCTTGTACAGCCCGCGCACGACCCACAGGAAGTAACAGGCGGCGGGGACGGACAACCAGTCGATCACCAAGCCGTGCACGTCGTGACCGTATTGCCCGGTGAGCGAATACACGCCCCAGACACCATGCATGAGAGCGCACGTCACGAACACGATCGTGAGGGAGAGACCCGACACCGACCAGCCCTGCGACGTCCCGTGATTCCGAATCTGGGTCCGTCCGACGAAATAGGCGATGGCCAGGTACAACCCGACGAGGGCGGCGTTCGCAAAGGTGACCGACTCGGTGTCGGCGATCCCGCCGTGCGAAACGACGACGTAGACCCCAGCGGTCGCAAGCGCGACCGTGTACACCACGCCGATGACCGGCAGGATCTTCACCCACCTCGGCGAACCAGGAATGAACCGGTCACCGCGGCCGCCGACGAAGGCCTCAACGCGCAGCGCCAGCCAAATGACGCCGGCAGGCAGCCCGACGACGACGGCGACCAAGTCGAGCCAGCCCCCAACCCTGCCCTCCAACGCCACGTGACTGCCGTGAAACAAGTGGTGCGGCCCGCAGGTGAACGCCATGAAGATCCATGCGGCACCGAAATGGGAGAAGCCCAACACGTCCCAGTCGCGGTTCATCTCGACCATCGTCATGAGGCCATAGCCGCAGTACGCGATGCCGAGAACGATGTTGGTGAGGGCGACGGCGGTGTTCATCAGCTTTTCCTCTCAGGTACGCCGATCTGGTGCATGAATTCGTGGATCACGGAGCCTTGGCCGAGGCCGGCGACGTCGGCTTGGCCGCGCGCGCGGGCGACGACCCACTGCGACCTAGGAAGTGAAACCGTGAACGTGGCGCCCTTCCCGCGCCGGCTGCGCACGACGACGTGGCCACCCATCGCGTCGACGAGTGAACGCACCACCGACAAGCCGATGCCCGTGCCCCGCTCGGCGTGCAGCTCGACGTCCCGGGACTGCCAGAACTGCTCGAAGCACCGGACCGACTCGTCGTTGCTCATTCCCACGCCGTAGTCCGCGACGCTGATTCGAACCCACCGGCGGTTGGCGGCCCCGTTGACGACGACTGGCCGCTCGGGTGAGCTGTAGGTCACGGCGTTGCCGAGGAGGTGCTTCATGATCGTGCGCACTGCGCCCGCGTCTCCGTAGGCGTCGGGCAAGCCGGCCGGGAGCTCGACCACGACGGAGCGCCCTTGGTCGGTCCGCACCTGTTCGACGCACGCAGCGACGACTTCCCTCACGTCGACGGGACCGATCGGCCTGCCCGCGGCCTCTGGTGATCGGTGCCACGTCGACACCACGGCGGCCTCGTCGGGGCGGCGCCAGTAGAAGCCCTGGGCGGAG
>JAFASB010000215.1 GCA_019244985.1 Acidimicrobiia bacterium
CCTTCTCGGTGGTCGACGTATCAATCAACAAAAAAGAGGACAAGCTGCGCCTCATCTTCGAGGCCTTCCAGCAGGCCGACGGCACCACCGCCCGTCGCTACGGGGGCACCGGCCTGGGCCTGTCGATCAGCCGGGAGATCGCGCGCCTGCTCGGCGGCGAGATCCATGCCGAGAGCGTCGTGGGCGAAGGCAGCACGTTCACGCTCTACCTCCCGACGACGTACCGTCCCGAACAACACGCCGGCGTCGCTGCGGCCGTGGTGCAGTCGGCGCCCGAGCCGAAGACCAAGCGCAGGGCGAAGCGCCGCACCGCCGCGAAGGCCGACATCGCCTCCGGCGCCTCGCTTCCCGACGACGACCTCGGCGACGACCGCGGGTCGATCAGGCCTGGCGACCGTGTGCTCTTGGTTGCCGAGGCCGACACGGCGCTCGCGGGTCATGCGCTGGCGGCGGCACGCACACGTGGACTGAAGGTGCTGGCGGCGACGAACCGCGAGTCGGCTCACCGCCTGGCCCAGGCGTTCAAGCTCGACGCCGTCGTCCTCGACACCGACCTTGGCACCGAGGACGGCATCATCCTGCTCGACTCGCTCAAGCGCCAGCCGGCGACGCGCCTGGTACCGGTCCACGTCATCGCCGACGCCAAGCAGCGCGAGGCAGCCCTGCTTGCGGGCGCGGCCGGTGTCGTCGAGAAGCCGGTCAGCGACGAGACCCTCGACCTCGCAATCGGTCGGATCGCAGACCTGTTGGCCCGGGACATCAAGCGGCTGCTGGTGGTCGAGGACGACGACCGAGAGCGCGACGCCATCTCCGAGCTGCTCGGGGCTGGGGCCGACGTGGTCGTGTCCGCGGTGCCCTCCGGCGAGGAGGCGCTCGAGCAACTCGCGATCGAGTCGTACGACTGCGTCGTGCTCGACCTCAAGCTGCCCGGCACGTCGGGGTTCTCCATGCTCGAGCAGGTGAAGAAGGACGCCCGGTTCCGCAATCTGCCGGTGATCGTCTACACCGGGCAGGACCTCACGCGCCGCGACGAGACCCGGCTGAAGAAGTACGCCCAGACGGTGATCCTCAAGACCGTCGGGTCGCCCGAGCGACTCCTCGACGAGGCAACGCGCTTCCTGCACCGCTCGGAGGCCGCCCTCCCCGTCGAGCAGCGGCGGATGCTCGAGCAGCTGCACACGGCCGACGCCGTTCTCGAGGACAAGAAGATCCTCATAGTCGACGACGACGTACGCAACGTCTTCGCCCTTACCAGCGCCCTCGAGAACCACGGCATGGAGGTCCTGTTCGCCGAGAACGGAAGGGACGGCATCGACGTCCTGACGAACAACGCCGACGTCGATCTGGTGCTGATGGACATCATGATGCCGGAGATGGACGGCTACGAGGCCATCCAGGCCGTACGCAAGATGCGTCAGTTCAAGCGCCTCCCCATCATCGCCTTGACGGCCAAGGCCATGCGTGAGGACCGGGAAAAGAGCATCGCCGCCGGCGCGTCCGACTACATCGCCAAGCCGATCGAGGTCGATCAGCTGCTCTCGCTCATGCGGGTATGGCTGCACGAGTAGCGAATGGCTGATGAACGCCGACCGCTGCGCCGCCGGGACGTCGAAGCGGTAGAGCTCGATTTGCTGGCCGCGGGGATCCACGAGGCGTACGGCTTCGACTTCCGTCAGTACTCCAGACCCTCGTTCCGCCGGCGCGTCTGGCGGCGGGTCGACGCGGAAGGCCTCCACAGCATCACCGGACTGCTCGAGCGCGTGCTCCACGACCCCGCCGCCATGCAGCGGCTGCTCGCTGAACTGTCCGTGAACGTGAGCGCCATGTTCCGCGACCCCGGCTTCTTCCGCGTGTTCCGGGAGAAGGTCGTCCCGCAGCTCCGCACCTATCCGTTTCTGCGGGTATGGAACGCCGGCTGTGCGACAGGTGAGGAGACGATCTCCGTCGCCATCCTCCTCAAGGAGGCAGGCCTGTACGACCGCACTCGGATCTACGCGACCGACATGAACGAGGCGACAGTGAACCAGGCGCGGAGCCGTTCCTATCCGATCGCCAAGATGCGTGAATACACGGCCAACTACATCGCGGCTGGGGGGACCCGCTCGTTCTCGGAGTACTACGTCGCCGACGGCGAACGCGTTCTGTTTCAGCCATCGCTGGCGGAGAACATCGTCTTCGCCCAGCACAACCTGGCGACAGATCGTTCGTTCAACGAGTTCCACGTGATCATGTGCAGGAACGTCATGATCTACTTCAACCGCGACCTACAGGAGCGCGTGCACACGCTCCTGTACGAGAGCCTCACCCACTTCGGCGTCCTCGGACTGGGCGCCCGCGAATCGATCGACTTCTCCGGCCACCTCGCCGGATACGAGACGCTCGACGACGCCGAGCGGCTGTACCGGAAGGTCGCGTAGTGAGCGGCATCGTCGCCATCGGCGCGTCGTGGGGCGGCGTCCACGCCATCAGCGTCGTGCTCCGCGCCCTGCCCGCCGAGCTCCCCGTACCGATCGTGATCGCCCAGCACCGAAGCGACGACGGCCCGAGCCGCCTGTCCGAGACGCTCGGTCGGCGGTCGGCGTTGGTGGTGGTCGAGGCGTCCGACAAGGACGTGCTGGAATCGGGCCGGGCCTACCTGGCGCCGCCCGGGTACCACCTGCTGGTCGATCGGGCCAGCGTGTCCGTGTCGACAGACGACTACGTGCGCTTCAGCCGGCCGTCGATCGACGTGCTGTTCGAGTCGGTCGCCGACGCCTATGGCGAGGACGCAGTCGGGGTCATCCTCACCGGAGCGAGTGATGACGGCGCGCAAGGCCTGGCGCGCATCCACGAGGCGGGTGGAGTCACGATCGTCCAGGAGCCAACCAGCGCCGAGCGCCGGACGATGCCTGACGCGGCGTTGGCGACGGGCCGGCCGCACCGCGTCCTCGAGCTCGATGAAATTGCGCCCTTCCTTGTGAAGGTGTGCGGCTAGCCCATGGACGACCGCGCGACCCTCCGGGCCAACGTCCTCGTAGCCGACGACAAGCCGGCGAACGTTCTGGCCATCCAGCAGGTGCTGGAGCCCCTGGAGTACGACGTGGTCACCGCTTCGTCGGGTCAAGAAGTGTTGCGGGCCCTCCTCAAGACCGAGTTCGCCGTGATCCTCCTCGACGTCAACATGCCGATCATGAATGGCTTCGAGGTGGCCACCCACATCAAGGCGCGCGAGAAGACGCGGCACATTCCAATCATCTTCCTGACGGCCGTGAACCAGGACGCGAGCGACGTTCTCCAGGGCTACGAGGCGGGTGCCGTCGACTACCTCACCAAGCCCGTCGAGCCATGGCTGGTGCGCGCCAAGGTCGGCGCCTTCGTCGACATCTGGTTGGAGCACAAGCGCGCGGAGCGGCTGCAGAGCGAGCTGGCGATGGCCGAGCAGCGTCAGCAGCAGGCCCTCCAGATCAACGAGGGCATCGTCCAGGGGATCGCGGTCGCCAAGATGGCGCTCGAACTCGACGATCAGGAGCGTGCCCTCGACACCCTCGACCGCACGCTCACGGCCGCCAAACGGGTGATCAGCCACCTCCTGCTCGACAGCGTGGACGACATCCAGCCGAGTGACCTCCGGGCGGCGCAGTAGAGATGATGAGGCAATGACGACGGCGAAGATCCTGCTCGTCGACGACAAGGAGGCGAACCTCGTCGCCCTCGAAGCAGCACTCCGCCCGCTCGAACAGGAGCTTGTGGCGGCCCGGTCGGGCGAGGAGGCGCTCCGGTGTCTGCTGCACGACGACTTCGCCGTCATCCTCCTCGACGTTCAGATGCCGGGAATGGATGGTTTCGAAACGGCGGCGCAGATCAAGGAGCGGGAACGTTCCCGCGAGATCCCGATCATTTTCCTGACCGCCATCAGCCGCGAGATGCACAACCAGCTCCGCGGCTACGAGGTTGGCGCCGTCGACTACATCGCCAAGCCCTTCGATCCATGGGTCCTCCGGTCGAAGGTCGCCGTGTTCGTGGACCTGTACGACAAGACCCACCGCCTGGAAGCGCAGGCCACCAGGCTGGCGCAGTCGAACGCCGAGCTGGAGCAGTTCGCCGAGATCGTCTCCCACGATCTGCGCAACCCGCTCGTCTCGGTTGTCGGGTACCTGCAGATGCTCGTCGACGACCACGACGATCTTCCGGACGAGGCGACGGAGTTCATCCAGCGCGCCCTGCAGGCGGCCGAGAGCATGGGCAAGCTGATCGACGACCTGCTGGGGTACGCCATGGCAGGGAGGACCGTCGGTCAGTTGCGGGCCACCGACACCGGCCAGGCTGTCGACCGGGCGGTTTCCAACCTGCATGCCGAGATCGAGAGGGCGGGAGCGACGGTGAAGACCGGCGCCCTTCCCACTGTGCGGGCCGACAGCTCCCAGCTCACGCGGTTGTTCCAGAACGTCATCGGGAACTCCGTGAAGTACCGCCACTCCGACCGGCCGTTGGAGGTCGCCGTCGACGCCGAGAGGGACGGTGACCATTGGCGCTTCGCGGTCACCGACCACGGACCCGGTGTCGCGCCCGAGGAGGCCGGTGCAATGTTCGACCGCTTCTACCGGGGCGCCAGTGCGACCGGGCGCCCGGGGACGGGTCTCGGGCTTGCCATCTGCAAGAAGGTCGTCGAGGGCCACGGAGGCCGCATCTGGGCCGAACCCGCAGACGGTGGCGGCACGGTCGTGCGCTTCACCCTTCCGGCCGACGTTTCCAAGGCCCAGAACTAGATTCGGCTTCGTGCCCCCCGCAGTACGCGCCCTGCGCGGCGCGACCACACTCGACGCCGACACCAGAGAGCAGATGGAAGAGCGCGTCCAGGCGCTGGTCCGGCAGATGCTCGAGCGCAACGCCGTCCACCACGACGACATCATCAGCATCGTGTTCACGGCGACCGACGACCTGCACACCATGTTCCCCGCCACCGCGGCGCGGCCCCTGGGACTCGGGGACCTGCCGCTCCTGT
>JAFASB010000320.1 GCA_019244985.1 Acidimicrobiia bacterium
GCAGGCGAGGCGGACTCGACGCGGCTCACATGCTTGAGGGTGAAGTCGTCGCGCAGCAGGCGGTGCAGTCGTGAGTGCACGAACGACCACGGCCCCATGTTCTCGGGCTCCTCCTGCAGCCAGTACACCTCTGAGGCCCGCTCGTAGCGCGCCAGCACGTTGGTGATCCGCTTCTCGGGCCAGGGGTAGAGCTGCTCGAGTCGCACGACGGCGACGGGAGCTTCGCCCTCATCTCGCGCCTTCATGGCGTCGTAGGCCACCTTGCCGGAGCACAGCACGACGCGCCGAACGGACTCGGGGTCGGAGACGAACGGGTCGTCGAGCACCTCCTGGAACGAGCCCGACTGCAACTCCTCGACCTTCGACCGTGATGTCTTCGCCCGCAGGATCGACTTGGGCGTGAACACCACGAGCGGCTTGCGGACGTCTCGTCGCACCTGCCGGCGCAGGAGGTGGAAGTACTGGGCCGCCGTCGTGGCGTTGCAGACCTGGATGTTGTCCTCGGCCGCCAGCGTGAGAAAGCGCTCGATGCGTGCCGAGGAGTGCTCGGGCCCCTGGCCTTCGTAGCCGTGGGGCAGCAGGAGCACGACGCCGGACGTCTGGCCCCACTTGTCCTCGGCGGCGACGACGAACTGGTCGATCGTGATCTGGGCCCCGTTGACGAAGTCGCCGAACTGCGCCTCCCACGCGACCAGAGCGTCCTTGTGGACGACCGAATAGCCGTACTCGAACCCCAGCGCCGCGTACTCCGAGAGCAGGGAGTCGTAGATGAAGAACTTGCCCTGGCCCGCGTCGAGATGGGCGAGCGGGACGAACTCGTGACCGTCCTCGTAGTCGACGAGCACGGCGTGGCGATGCGAGAACGTGCCCCGCTGCGTGTCCTGGCCCGAGAGACGCACGTCGGCGCCTTCGAGGAGCAAGGACCCCAGCGCCATCGCCTCACCGAGCGACCAGTCGACCTCGCCGCTCTCGTAGAGCTTGCCCCGCGTCTGGATCTGCTTGTCGAGCTTGGGATGCACGTGGAAGTCGTCGGGGAAGTCGTGCAGCGCGGCGACGACCCGGTCGAGGACCTCGCGCTTGACGCCCGTGTCCAGGTGGGGCAGCACGCCGACGGTCGTCGGCGGCTTCGCGATGGGCTGCTCGGACGGCGAGGACTCCTTGGTCTCCTCGAACGCCTGGCTCATGCGCTTGGAGAAGTCCTCGAGACTCTTTTCGGCTTCGTCCATGCTGATGTCGCCCCGGCGCACGAGCGCCTCGGTGTACAGCTTGCGCACCGACCGCCGGTTCTCGATGCGCTTGTACATCAGCGGCTGCGTGTAGGAGGGATCGTCGCCCTCGTTGTGGCCGTGGCGCCGGTAGCAGACCATGTCGATGACGACGTCCTTGTGGAACTGCTCGCGGAAACCGAAGGCCAGTCGCGCCACCCGCACGCACGCCTCGGGGTCGTCGCCATTCACGTGGAAGATCGGCGCCTGCACCATCTTGGCGATGTCGGTGGGATACAGCGACGACCGCGCCTCCTCGGGACCGGTGGTGAAACCCAACTGGTTGTTGATCACCAGGTGCACGGTGCCGCCGACGCGGTAGCCGGGGAGGGCCGAGAGGTTGAGCGTCTCGGCCACGACGCCCTGGCCGGCGAAGGCGGCGTCGCCGTGGATCAGGATGGCGAGCACGGGGAACAGCTCCTGCTGGTCGAGCTGGTCCTGCTTGGCGCGGGTCATGCCCTCGACGACGGGGTCGACGGCCTCGAGGTGCGAAGGGTTCGACGCCAGCGTGAGCGGCAGCTCCCGGCCGGAGCGGCCGACGAACTTGCCCGACGCGCCGACGTGGTACTTCACGTCGCCCGAGCCCTGGACGGTGTCAGGGTCGACGTCGCCCTCGAACTCCCGGAAGATCTGGCGGTACGACTTGCCGACGATGTTGGCCAGCACGTTGAGGCGGCCGCGGTGCGCCATCCCCAGCACCGCCTCCTGCGTGCCCTCGCGTGCTGCCATGTCGAGCAGCTCGTCGAGCAGCGGGATCGCGCTCTCGGCGCCCTCGAGGCCGAAGCGCTTGTGGCCGACGTACTTGGTGTGCAGGAACTTCTCGAACGCCTCCGCGGCGTTGAGACGGTCGAGGATGTGGAGCTGCTCGTCGGTATCGAGCTCGGTGTTGACGCCCTCGACCTGCTCCTGGATCCAGCGCTTCTGGTCTGGCTCCTGGATGTGCATGTACTCGACGCCGATGCGCCGGCAATAGGCGTCGCGCAGTATGCCGAGGATGTCGCCGAGGGGCAGCACGTCGCGGCCCGCAAGCCCGTCGGTGAAGAACTCCCGCTCGAGATCCCAGATCGTCAGGCCGTAGGTCGCGGGATCGAGCTCGGGATGGGTGTGCGGCTCCTTCCAGCGCAGCGGATCGAGGTCGGCGATCAGGTGGCCGCGCACCCGGTGCATGTTGATCAGCGTCTGCACGTGGATCTGCTTCTCGAGCATCGACTGCTCGTGGTCCACCGGGTTGTCGTCGCGCCGCCAGCGGACCGCTTCGTACGGCACGCCGAGCGATCGGAACACGCGGCTGTAGAAGTCGTCCTCGCCGATCAGCAGGTCGTGCATGTGCTTCAGGAACAGCCCGGACTCGGCGCCCTGGATGATGCGGT
>JAFASB010000492.1 GCA_019244985.1 Acidimicrobiia bacterium
CGTCGCCCGGAACACGCTGACCCGGTGGGACCGGCGAACGGTACGCAGCGCCGACCGTCATCTGGTGATGGGGGAGACCATGCGCCGGAGGGTCGCCGATCTGTATGGCGTCGCCGCCGAGATCCTGCCGCCGCCGATCTCGTTCGAGGTCGACGGCCCGACCACAACAGTCGACGGTGTCGAGCCTGGCTTTTTCCTCGCCGCGGCGCGGCTCATGCCGTACAAGAACCTCGACGCCGTCGTGGCCGCCTTCGCAGAGCTGTCGAACGAGCGGCTCGTCATCGCTGGTGACGGTCCGGAACGGGAGGCACTCGAAGCGGCGGCGACCGCGAACATCCGCTTCGTAGGCACGGTCGGCGACGCCCGTCTCCGCTGGCTGTACGGCAACTGCCGGGCGCTGGTTTCGGCCGGCTTCGAGGCGTATCCGCTCACGCCGATCGAAGCCGCCGGTTTCAGCAAGCCGACGCTGGCCTTGCGCGAGGGCGGGTCGGTCGACGTCGTGGTCGAGGGCCGCACGGGCGAGTTCTTCGACCGACCCGTGCCCCAGGCCATCGTGGGCGCCGTGCACCGTCTCCACGCTGGCGACTACGACGCTGCCGAGCTGGCGCGCCTCCGCGAGCGCCACGCCGAGCACACCTTCGCCGTCGCGCTGCGCGCCATCGTCGACGAGGAACTGGCGCGGACAGGTTGAGCCGCCAACCCATGACGCGTGCCCTGTGGGTCACGACCGAACCGCCGGACCGCAACCTCGGCGGCGGGAGCATCCGCGAGGCGTATCTGCTCGAGGCGCTGGCCCACGCCGCCGACACCCATCTCCTGCTCGTCGGCCGGCTCGACGACCAACAGACGCGCGCTGCGCTCAGTGCGATCACCGAGCTCGACGTGCCCGGCCGACCCGCCCCTCCCACCCGCAGGGCGCGCCGCGTCGACGACCTGCGCAGGGTGCTTGTCGAACGCCGGCCGGCGGCGGTCGTTGAGAACGGGGCGCGCGTCGAGGCTCTCGCCGCCGTCCTGCCGACCCTCGGTGACTTCGACCTGGTGTGTGTCGAGCACGACCGCCTGGCGCCGCTCGTCGCTGTTCGGGGGCCGGGAACGGGGCGCTGGGCACTGACCCTCCAGAATCTGCCCTCCGAGCGGAAGCGCCACGAGCTCGAGCTGGCAACGACGCGCCGCCAGCGCTGGCTGTACCGACGGGAGGCCGCCGACGCCCGACGCTTTGAAGCGGCAATGGCCGCCGCCTACGACGTCGTCTTCGTCCCGTCGCCGAGCGACGCCGGCGCGCTCGGCGGCGACGCGATCGTCGTCCCCAACGGCGTCGACACGGAGCGCTTCCGACCGACGCCCTTGCCGCGCGAGCCGGCGCTCGTGTTCACGGGGATGTTGAGCTGGGGGCCGAACGTCGACGGCCTCACGTGGTTCTGCCGGGAAGTGTTGCCGCTGGTCCGCGCCGAGGTGGCCGACGCGCGGCTCGACATCGTCGGTCTCGACCCGCTGCCCGAGGTCTCGACACTCGCTCGCCTCGACAGCGTCTCGGTGCATGCCAACGTCCCGAGCGTCGTCCCGTGGCTCGAGCAAGCACGCGTCGCTCTGGTGCCTCTTCGCGTCGGGTCGGGCACGCGCCTCAAGGCCCTCGAGGCGATGTCTGCCGGTCGCCCGGTGGTGGGGACCACGATCGGCATGGAAGGTCTCGGGGTCGAGAACGGTGTGCACGCCCTTGTCGCGGACGAGCCGGCGGCGATGGCCGGCGCCATCACGCGTCTGCTGACCGACGAGACGCTGGCGGAGCGTCTGGCGCAGGCGGGCGCCGCCCACGCGCGCACAGGCTTCTCGTGGGACGTGATCGGCCGGCGGTTCGTCGACGCTCTGCTACAGCTCGTCCCGAGGAAATAGAGGTCGAATCTCGACCCCTATCCTCGGGACGGCGCTCAGAGGCAGGTGCGGTAGACGGCGGCGGTCTCTTGGGCGGCGCGGCCCCACGTGAAGCCTTCGGCCCACGCCCGTCCCCGTTCCACCATCGACCGGCGGAGGGCATCGTCGTCGTTCACGCGGGTCATCGCGTTGGCCCACGCGTCGACGTCGTCGGGCGGCAGGAGCATGCCGGCGTCACCGACCACCTCCGGGAGGGCGCCGGTGTTCGCGGCCAGCACCGCCGTGCCCGCGGCCATCGCCTCGAGCGGCGTGAGCCCGAAGCCCTCGTACTTCGACGGATGGACGAGAGCGAGGGCCGCCGCCAGGAGCACGGGCAGGTCGGCGGCCGGGACGAAGCCGGTGACCCGAACGGCGCTCTCCAGGCCCAACTTCCTCGCTTCCGCGTCGAACGCCTCGGCCCCCCGGCCGCGGGGCCCGGCCACCACCAGCGGGACGTCGGGCCCTCG
>JAFASB010000502.1 GCA_019244985.1 Acidimicrobiia bacterium
CCCCCAGAACCTCGACGAGCTGCTCGAGCAGATGGCCGAGCAGATGGCGGCCATGCAGGCGATGTTGAACTCGATGACGCCCGAGCAGCGGGCCCAGCTGCAGGGCCTGGCCGAGCAACTCCTCGAGGACATGGACCTGCGCTGGCAGGTCGACCAGCTCGGCGAGCACCTGCGCGGGCTCTTTCCGCAGATGGGGTGGGACCGTAAGTACAACTTCACGGGCCAGGACCCGCTCGGCTTCGCCGAGGCCGCCCAGCTCATGGACAAGCTCGGCGACATCGACCAGCTCGAGAACCTCATGCGGTCGGCGACGTCACCCGGCGCGCTGGCCGAGGTCGACATCGACAAGGCACGTGATCTCCTGGGCGACGACGGCGCCCGCAGCCTCGAACGCCTCGCCGAGCTGGCCAAGATGCTCGAGGAGGCAGGCCTCATCGAGCAGAAGGAAGGCCGCTACGAGCTGACGCCGAAGGGCATGCGCAAGATCGGCCAGAACGCGCTGGCCGACCTGTTCGCCAAGCTCAACCAGGACCGCCTCGGCCGTCACCAGCTCGAGCGCTCCGGCATCGGCCACGAGCGCAACTACGAGACCAAGCCCTACGAGTACGGCGATCCCTTCAACCTCCAGATCGAGCGCACCCTGCGCAACGCCATCCGGCGAACCGGCGGGGGCACGCCGGTCGAGCTGCATCCCGACGACTTCGAGGTCGAGCGCACCGAGACGATCACCAAGTCGAGCACGGTGCTGATGCTCGACCTTTCGCTGTCGATGCCGATGCGCGACAACTTCCTGGCCGCCAAGAAGGTGGCCATGGCGCTGCACTCGCTGATCTCGTCGCAGTTCCCGCGCGACTTCCTCGGGATCGTCGGCTTCAGCGAGGTTGCACGCGAGCTGAAGCCCGAGCAACTGCCCGAGGTCTCGTGGGACTTCGTCTACGGCACGAACATGCAGCACGCCTTCCTGCTGAGCCGCCGCATGCTCGCCCGCCAGACCGGCACCAAGCAGATCATCATGGTGACCGACGGCGAGCCGACCGCCCATCTTCTGCCCGGCGGCGAGGTGTTCTTCAACTATCCGCCGGTGCGCGAGACGGTCGAGGCCACGCTCAAGGAAGTCGCCCGCTGCACGCGCGAGGACATCCGCATCAACACGTTCATGCTCGACGCCAACAGCTACCTGCAGAACTTCATCGAGCAGCTCACCCGGATGAACCGGGGGAGGGCGTTCTTCACCACGCCCGAGACACTTGGCAGCTACGTGCTCGTCGACTTCATCGAGCAGAAGCGGGCGATGCGCGGCCGCACAGGCCGCGCCAGCTAGCCGAGCAAGTCGACGTAGCGCCGGTAGGTCGCCTCGTCGAAGGCGACCAGGCGCACCAGTTCGACCTGCGTTGGGGTCGACCTGATCGTGTCGACGGCGATCCGCGCCGCCTCCTCCGGCGGATAGCCGTAGATGCCGGTCGAGATCGCCGGGAAGGCGACCGACTTGGCGCCGAGCTCGTCGGCCACCTCCAGCGAGCGCCGGTAACAGGACGCCAGCAGTTCGGCCTCCCCCTTGCCGCCGCCCCGCCAGCGGGGCCCGACGGCGTGGATGATCCACCGGGCGGTGAGGCCGAAACCGGGCGTGGCCTTGGCGTCACCGGTGGCACAGCCGCCGAGCTGTTGGCACGCCTCCTGCAGCTCACGGCGACCGGCGGCCCGGTGGATGGCGCCGTCGACGCCGCCGCCGGCCAGGGCCTGGTTGGCGGCGTTCACCACGGCGTCCACATCCTGGGTCGTGATGTCGCCCCGAACGGGGTCTATGTCCATGACGTAATCCTCCTTCCGAGGATTTTCGTGCCATCCCGTGCGCTTTCCCCTTGCGCGCGGCCACTCCGACGTGATCTGATGACATGGTTGTAATTACATCGGTGGCAGTAGCCGACATGAGGGGAGGCCGACCGATGGAGCGAGTGGTCCGCAAGATCGACGTGTTCGACCGGACGTGGCAGGACCAAGCGAACTGCCTGGGTGTCGACCCCGACCTCTTCTTCCCCGAGCGGGGTGCGTCGACGCGGGAGGCCAAGGAGGTGTGCCGGGGCTGCGTCGTCCGCCTCGAGTGCCTCGAGTACGCCCTCCAGAACGGTGAGAAGTTCGGCATCTGGGGCGGCATGAGCGAGCGTGAGCGCCGCCGCATCCGCCGGGCCCGGGCCCTCGCCCGCCGCCGCGGCGAGATCGCCTCGGCCTAACGAGCGGAGTTCCGTAGCGCCGCCTCGATCGTCTGGTCCCGGCTCAGGCCGAGCTGGGGCCAGCGGTCCTCGGGGACCGCCGCCAACACCTCCTCCGGCACCAGGCCGACGAGCTCGGCCCGCGACACGCTCGTGCCTTTCTCAGCTGCGAGCCGGCCGACCTCGTCGTACGCCTGGGCCGGGCCCGCGGCCCGCCAGTCGACGAGGTTCATCGACACCTGGGCCAGGCCCTCGAGGTCGAGCCCCAGGGCCCGCACCGCCGGGCCACGCACGGCAGCGGCGATCTCGCCGGCGACGGTGACGTCGGTCCCCGGCACGAGCCACAGGTTGTAGGCGATCAGGACAGGCCTGGCGCCCACGCAGATGGCGCCCGCCGTCGGATGAGGCGCCGACGGTCCGACGTCGGGTGCCAACGACTTGAACGCCGACCGCCGAACCTCGGGCAGCGGGCGCTCCGGCCCGTACAGAAAGCACGGCACGCCCAGCTCCGTCGCCGCCCAGCCGGCGAAGCGGTCCCGGGCGCCGACGGCGTCGCCCATCGTCGACCCTGCAAGCGGCACGAAGGGCACCACGTCCACGGCGCCCAACCGCGGGTGGGCGCCGGAGTGACCGCGGAGGTCGATGGCGCCGACCGCGAGAGCCGTCAGCGCCCGAGCGGCGCCCTCGACGTCCGGGCCGGCGAGGGTGAACACCGCCCGGTTGTGCCGGCGGTCGGTGTGTACGTCGAGCAACGAGTTGGCCCCCGCGTCCCGAAGACCGCCGAGCACGGCCTCGCTCGACCCCTCGCTGACGTTGATGACGCACTCGAGCACCGCCCTTAACCTCGCACACCGATGGACATCGGCCTGGCCCTGCCGCAGTTCGACTTCTCGATCCCGGGCGAGCGCCCGCTGCGCTGGCGGACGGTGTGCGACTGGGCGCAGCGCGCCGAACAGCTCGGGTTTGGCTCCGTCTGGCTGGCCGACCATCTGTTCTGGGACCTCGCGCGCTACGGCGGTTCCGACGACACGTACGACGTGTACGACCCTTTCGCCGGGCTCGCCGCCATCGGCCGGCTCACGACGCAGGTACGGCTCGGCGTGCTCGTGGCCAGCGTGCCGCTGCGGCCGCCGTCCGTGTTGGCCAAGACTTTCGCGACGCTCGACACCCTCTCGGGCGGGCGCCTGATCGCCGGCCTCGGAGCGGGGAACTACGCACCCGAGCTGGACGCGGCGGGCGTCGGCCTCGAGCCGCCACGGACGCGCCTCGAACGACTGGAAGAGGCCATCGACGTGCTCGACGGGCTGTTCGCCGGCGGCCCGTTCACGTACCACGGGCGCCACTACCGGACCCAGAACGCCCGGTGCCTGCCGCGGCCGGTGCAGCGCCCGCGGCCCCCGATATGGATCGGCGGCAAGGGCGACCGGCTGCTCGACCTCTGTGCCCGCCGGGCCGACGGCTGGAACACGGTCTGGACGTGGACGTTCGACGACTACAAAGAGCGGCTCGGGGTGCTCGACCGGGCCTGTGATCGTGCCGGCCGCGACCCCGACACGATCACCCGGTCCGTCGGCCTCTACACACTCGTCGGCGAGGACGAGGGGGACCTTCGGCGACGCTTCGAACAGCTGCGTGAACGCACACCGGCCGGCCTGCTCGGCGCAACGACCCTCGAAGAGTGGCGCATCGGCCGGCTTGTCGGCACGGTCGACGAGGTGGGCGAGCAGCTCGCTCGCTGGCGTGACTTGGGTGTGCATTCGCTCGTCGTGAGCGCTGCGGCAGTACCGTTCGCGGTCGTGGACGAAGACGGTGTCGAACTGGTGGCGGCGAGCTGTAGCCTGGTACCGCGATGAGCCTCGGAGCACCGGAACTGATCATCATCCTGGTCATCGTTCTCCTGCTGTTCGGCACGACACGGCTGCCCAAGCTCGCCCGCTCGCTCGGCGAGGCGTCCCGCGAGTTCAAGAAGGGCACCGAGGAGCGCGAGAGGGAGGAGGCGGCCAAGGCGACGCAATCTGCGCCCACCGCCCCCACGACCCCTCCGGCCGCGCCTCCGGCC
>JAFASB010000064.1 GCA_019244985.1 Acidimicrobiia bacterium
GTGCGGATCAGCTGCGCTTCGGTGGTGGACATTGCTCTCTCCTCTGCGATCTATGACGTACGAGGAGGTAAACTCTTTGTGACAACAACATTATTCCAGACAATAAATTATTCGGGAGCGAGGGTAGAATTCAGGCATGGCGGAGAAGCTCGATGAACGGCGTACGGCGGCCTGGCGTGCCTTTTTGGCCAGCCACGCTGCCCTCGTCGGGCGCCTCGGCGAGGAGCTGCAGGAGGAGAAGGGGCTGCCCCTTCCCTGGTACGAGGTGCTGCTCTGGCTGGGCCAGGCCCCCGAGGGCCGCCTCCGGATGGGGGAGCTGGCGGGCAGCCTGCTGCTGACGCCCTCCGGCGTGACCCGGCTGGTCGACCGGATGGAGGCCGACGGCCTCGTGAAGCGTGAGCAGTGCCCGAGCGACCGGCGCGGTTGGAACGCGGTGATCACCGCCGCGGGCCGCTCGCGGCTGCGGTCGGCGGCGCCGGTGCACCTGCGCGGCATCGAGCAGCACTTCGGGCGCCACCTCAGCGACGACGAGGCCGACGTGCTGGCCGACGTCCTCAGCCGGGTGCTGCAGGACGTGCATCCGGACGCCGCCGCCCGCGTGTGCGGCGTCGGCGAAGCTGAGCCCGCGAAGGCCCGCTAGCTCCTATCCGACGGGAACCTTGCGCTTGGCCGTCACCGGACGGCGCCGCGCCGGCTTGCCGCCCTGGCGCCGCGCGCGCGTTCGTTCGGCCAGCCATGCCTGGAGCGCGAGAAACCCCATCGGCCGGGCCAGCAGGTAGCCCTGCGCGACGTCGCAGCCGGTCTCGCGGAGACCGCCGAGCACGTCGTCGGTCTCGACGCCCTCGGCGACCACACGCAGTTGCAGGTTGTGCCCGAGGTCGACGATCGACCGCACGATGGCTGCGTGGGCCGGGTTGCTGAGCATGTCGAACACGAAGCTCTTGTCGATCTTGAGCTCGTGGACCGGCAGGTTCGACAGGTAGCCGAGTGACGTCTGGCCCTGGCCGAAGTCGTCGATGCTGACCCGTACGCCAGCGCCGTCGAGCTCTGCGAGTGCAGACCCGGCGCGCTCCGGGTCGGCGATCAGGGCTGTCTCGGTGATCTCGATGATCAAGCGCGTGGGCGGCACGCCGGCTTCTTCGAGCGCGGCCTGCACGCGGCCGGCGAAATCCCGCTTGCTGAGGCTGCGGGCCGAGACGTTGACGGCGACGGCGAGGCCGGCGTAGCGGCCGCTTGTCGCCTTGATGTCGTCCAGTGCCCTGGCCAGCACCCAGTCGGTCAGCTTGTCGATGAGGTCGGTCTGCTCGGCGACGGGGATGAAGCTGTCTGGGTACACGAGGCCGCGCACCGGGTGCTCCCAGCGCACGAGCGCCTCGACGGCTTCGACCTTGCCGTCGGCGATGGCGGCCTTGGGCTGATAGTGGAGGACGAGCTGGCCGGCGTCGATGGCCTGGCGCAGCTCGGCGATGAGTCCGAGCTTGGCCGCGTCGTAGTCGTCCTGCTCGGCGTCGTAGCGTACGACCCCTGAGTGGGCGCCCTTGGCGACGTACATGGCGACGTCCGCCCGCTGGAGGAGATCGTCGACGTTGTTGCCGTCCTCGGGAGCGACGACGTAGCCGACGCTGCTCTCGAGCGAGAGCGGCAGCCCGCTGACCTCGACCTCCCGGTCGATGATCTCGCGCAGGCGCCACAAGGCTTCTTCGGGATCGGTCGCGCCCGTGAGGATGACGCCGAACTCGTCGCCCCCGAGCCGGGCGACGGTGTCCTCGGGACGGGTGTTGACGTCGAGGCGGCGAGCCAGCTCGGTGAGCAGCCGGTCGCCGTTGTGGTGGCCGAGCGTGTCGTTGACGTCCTTGAAGCGGTCGAGGTCGATGATGGCGATGGCGACCGGTTGACCACGTCGTGCCTTCTTGAGTGCCGTTGCTGCTCGCCGGTGGAAGAGCGTGCGGTTCGGCAGATCGGTGAGGTGGTCGTGCTCGGCGAGGAAGGCGTTGAACTTCACCTCCTGGCGCAGACCCCGGCTCATGGAGATCGAGATGACGAGGAGGGTGAGGTAGAGCGCGCCCAGCCCAACTCCGAGGTCGCGGTAGAGGGTGTGGAGGCCGACGCTGACCTCCTGGTTGATCGGTGCGTACGGCAGATAGATCTCGAGTACGCCGATGCGGCGGCCGGGGTCGCCGGCCTCGAGCGCCCGGTAGACCTCCACCGCCTGGACCCCCGTGGGGCCGTCGTCGTTGGCATCGGCATTGAGGCGGGTGAGCACGGCGACCGGGCCCCCCGTCGCCGCTTCGATGGCCTCGTCCTCGGGCGTCGCGTTCATGCCCGAGTCGTCGGCGCTCCAGACGACGCGGCCGCTGAGGTCGCGCAGGCGCATCCGCAGGATGTTCTTGTTCGAGGCGAGCCGCGAGAGACCTTCGCGCTGGGTCTCGGTCAGCCCTGCGGTCAGGGGGTGACCCTCGGGAAATAGCGGTTCGACGCCCGTCTGGGCCACCAGCGACGCCTGGGATTGGCCCTCGCTGAGCCCGCGCGCTGGGCCTCGGACTTGAAGTTGAGGGCGAGGGCGGCGCCGAGGACGAGCACGGGGATCAGGCTGATCGCTGCGTGCACGCCAAAGAGACGCTTCACCGAACTCCGAGCGCGCCCCCGCTCCCTCATCTGTCGGTTATCGGCGCCGCCCGCCGCCGACTGGAACGCGAAATGCCCGTTTCAGCATCCGCGGACGGCTCTGGTGTTGGCTTCGTCGGCGTAGGCCGCGTCCATGGCGCCGGGACGGTCGACCTGCAGCAGGGCGATGGCGGTCCCGCTCGGGTCGCTCAGGGCGGTGGCGTCGCCCTCGGGGGTTCCCATGGGACCGAGGTCAACGACCCAGCCGCCGGCGACGAGGTCGGCCGTCGCCGAGGCGAGATCGTCGACTGCGTAGATGGGGAGCACGGAGCCGGCGGGCCGGTGGTCGGCGATCAGCACGAGGGGCGGACTACCCAGGTCGACGGCGGCCACATCGGCGCTGAAGGCGTGGAACCGCCACCGCATCCTCGCACCCGGGACCCGCAGCCAGGCCGCTACGTCAGCGGACGTGTCGTCCGAGCCGACGTACAGGAAGCGAAGCTCCATGCCAGTTGTTTCTACTGTGGACAGTTCCCATGCCTGTTCGCTCCGACCTCCGCAACGTCGCCATCGTGGCCCACGTCGACCACGGGAAGACGACACTCGTCGACGCCATGCTCTGGCAGTCGGGCGCTTTTCGCGCCAACCAGGAGGTCGCCGAGCGGGTCCTCGACTCGATGGACCTCGAGCGGGAGAAGGGCATCACGATCCTGGCCAAGAACGTGGCCGTGCAGTACGGGGACGTGAAGATCAACATCGTCGACACGCCCGGCCACGCCGACTTCGGCGGCGAGGTCGAGCGGGGTTTGGCGATGGTCGACGGGGTGCTCCTGCTGGTCGACGCCAGTGAGGGCCCGCTCCCGCAGACGCGGTTCGTGTTGCGCAAGGCCTTGGAGAACCACCTGCCGGTCGTCCTCGTGATCAACAAGGTCGACCGTCCCGACGCGCGCATCAAGGACGTCGTCGACGAGGTGTACCAGTTGTTCCTCGACCTCGACGCCCAGGAGCACCACATCGAGTTCCCGATCGTGTACTGCAACGCCCGGGCCGGCCAGGCGTCGATGGACCCGGACAAGGAAGGCGTCGACCTGGAGCCGCTCTTCCGCACCTTGCTCGACCACATCCCGCCCCCGACCTACGACGACGACCATCCGCTCCAGGCCTTCGTCACCAACCTCGACGCCTCGCCGTATGTTGGCCGCCTCGCCCTGTGCCGTATTCACCACGGCGAGCTGCGCAAGGCCCAGACCGTCGCCTGGTGCCGGGCCGACGGCTCGATCGAGCGGGCCAAGATCAGCGAGCTGTACGTGGCCGATGCCCTGGAGCGGGTGCCGGCCGACAGCGCGGGTCCGGGGGAGATCGCGGCGGTTGCCGGCATCCCTGAGGTGACGATCGGCGAGACCCTCGCCGACCCAGACGACCCCCGCCCGCTCCCGGTCCTGCACGTCGACGACCCCAGCCTGTCGATGACGATCGGCGTGAACACGTCGCCGCTCAGCGGGCGAGAGGGCAGCAAGATGACCGCCCGTCTCGTCAAGAACCGGCTCGACGCCGAGCTGATCGGCAACGTCTCGCTGCGCCTCTCAGGGACCGAACGTCCCGACGCGTGGGAGGTCCAGGGCCGCGGCGAGCTGCAGCTCGCCATCCTGGTCGAGCAGATGCGGCGCGAGGGTTTCGAGCTCACCGTCGGCAAGCCGCAGGTGCTCATCAAGGAGATCGATGGCAAGCGCTGCGAGCCCGTCGAGCGTCTCACGCTCGACGTCCCCGAGGAGTACCTCGGCGTCGTCACCGAACTGGTGGCGCTGCGCAAGGGCCGCCTCGAGCAGATGGTCAACCACGGCACGGGCTGGGTGCGCCTCGACTACCTCGTCCCGGCCCGCGGCTTGCTCGGCTTCCGCACCGAGTTCCTCACCGAGACGCGAGGGACCGGACTCATGCACCACGTCTTCGAGCGCTACGAGCCCTGGCACGGCGAGCTCAAGAGCCGCCGCGCCGGGTCGCTCGTCGCCGACCGCCGTGGCGAGACGCGCACCTACGCCCTCATGAACCTGCAGGAGCGCGGGGTGATGTTCGTCGGCCCGGGCGTCGACGTCTACGAGGGGATGATCGTCGGCGAGAACTCCCGGCCGGACGACATGGACGTCAACCCGACCAAGGAGAAGAAGGCCACCAACATCCGCTCGTCGACCGCCGAGGTCCTCGAACGGCTGATCCCGCCCAGGCAGCTCTCGCTCGAGGCGGCGCTGGAGTTCATCCGCGAGGACGAGGCCGTTGAGGTGACGCCGCAGTCGGTGCGCCTGCGCAAGCTCGTGCTCGACCAGCCGACCCGGGCCCGGGCTGCCAAGCGGGCGAAGAGCGACACCTAACCGTTTCCTCACACCTGGGCTACAGGTCCCTCACAGGGGGGCCCGAAGGTAAGGGCATGGTTGCTTCCCGAACCCTCCGCCCCTTGGCGCTCACCGCGGCGGCCGGCCTGCTGCTGACCGGCGCCGCCTGCAACGGGAGGCTCGCCCGACGGGCCTCCCAGTCTCAGACGCCGGCAACGGCCGTGACGACCGTGGTCACACCGGCCGCGCCGACAGCAGCCGCGCCTCCTGGCCAGGCGGTGCGGACTGACGACCTCGACGCCGGACTACAGCAGGCCGACACCCAGCTCTCCCAGACCAGCGGCGCCATCAACGACGCCGATCAGCCGTCCCAGCAGAACAGCGATTAGGAGCCCAGAGCCATGACCTTCACCACGCGTTTTCGTATGGGCGCCGCCGCCCTCGTCGCCGCCGGCGCATTGGCAACCGCCGCACCGGCGTTCGGCCAGACCCCTGCCCCGACGACCGACCCGACGGCACCGACCAAGCTGACCGACCTCAAGGCCCGCGCCGACGAGGCGGTGAAGGATCGGCTGTCCGCGATCGACACGCTCACCGGCCGCATCAACGGCGCCGGTGCCGACTGCGGGCAGAACGCCGACGTCGCCGGCCAGTTGGCCAGCGACCGGTCCGGCCTCCAGAGCCTGGATGCCACCATTCAGGCCGAGACCGACGGCCACAAGGCGGTCGCCGAGTACAAGCAGATCTTCACCGACTTCCGCATCTACTGGCTCCAGACGCCCAAGACCCACGACGTCGTGGCCTGCGACCGCATGAGCAAGGCAGACGCGACGCTCACGTCGCTGCGCCAGAAGATCCAGGCTCGCGTCGACGAGGCGAAGGCCAAGGGTTACGACGTGAGCGCGGCCCAGGCCGCCCTCGACGACATGGGCACCAAGCTCACGGCGGCGACAAGCAGCGCAGGCCAGGCCTCCTCGTCGGTGGCCGACCTGCAGCCCGACAAGGGAAACCAGACCGTGCTGCAGTCGAATCTGACGGCATTGCAGTCCGGTCGTCAGGACCTGCACACCGCGTGGAGCGACCTGCAGACCGCCCGCCACGACGCCCGTACGGCCATCGACGACCTGAAGAACCTGCACAAGAGCTGACCCGGATGGCACGGTTGCGGGATGAGCGACGAAGCGCCCGTCCCGCCGGCCTCATCCCGCACGCCCACGGCGGTCTGGATCGTCACCGCGATCCTGGCCGCCGTGGTCGTCTTCACGACGACGCTCGCGGTTATCGAGTGGCGGCGGGCGAACGACGTCGACCACGCCGCCAGCCTGCGGCGCCAGGCCGCGTCGACCGCCGCCCAATTCGGCACCGCGCTCTACACCTACGACTACAAGGACCTGGCGGCGGCCAAGGCCCGGGTGCTGAAGTTCGCCTCGGCGGCCTACGCCAAGGGCTATGACGCCAACAGCGGCGCCGAAAAGGACACGATCGCCAAGTTGCAGGCCCGCCAGGCGGCCCGTCCGAGCGGAGTCTTCCTGACCGACGTGGTCAAGGACAGGGTCGCCGCCGTGGTGATCCTGAACACGGCGCTGCAGTCGACGGCCGGGAACCGCACGTCGGTCCAGTACCTCGACGTGGCTCTGGTGCGCGAGAGCGGAGCGTGGAAGGTGGCGACCGCCCGGCCGGCCGTGACCTCCTGACCGGGGATTTTGCACGTTTCTGACATAAATGTCAGGGATTGAGGGAGGAATGCCGGGCCCGGATGGCGAAAAAGCGGGGCGCCGGACCCGTTATCACCCACTGGGGGTATCGAACGATGAGTTTTGCCCGCCGTCGCAGCGCGCTCCTCGCGCTGCTCGTTGCCGCGATCGTGCTGGTGTCGGCTGGGGCCGCCGCCGCCGTCAGCGGCGGTGGTTACAGCCAGGACCAGCAGGACTGCCCGAACAACGGCTCGGCGTGGAACACGCCGCCCGAGAATCAGTGGGGTTGCCACGACGTCGGCGTCAACCTCGAGACCGGCGGTACCCACAACGGTGACCCCAACTCGGCCAACACCCGCTTCGGCGAGTTCGGGATCGACGAGTCGCCGAACGTCAGTAACAACCCGAGCTTCGGCGCCGTGTTCAACATCGGCGACCCCGGCACCCCCGCCAGCCCCCACTCGGGCTGCCTGGCCGCCAACACCGACGGGACCGGCGGCGGTAAGGCCGTGCCCGGCTGCGGCAACAACCCCAATGGCCTCGGCTTCAGCTCAGTGTGGGACTACTACGACGTGTACTGCCCGGCGACGGCGGCGATCCCGCTCGACTCGATTCCGGTCCCTGACGGCGTGCCCGCGCTGAAGAACTGCGATGGCACCCCGCCGGCCCGGAGCAGCTTCACGCCCGATACCGGATCGCAGCAGAAGCTCGACCAGATCGCCACGCAGGGCCTGCTCCTTTACCTGGGTGCCAACGACGGCCTCGACAACGGCGAGCACGACGGCTTCAGCGGTCTCAACAACACCGACGAGGCCATCAACGGTCCGTCCGACGGCGGTGCAGTGATCCTCGCTCTGACGCCACAGAACGCGGGCAACACGCCGACGGCTGCGAACCCGGAGGGGTTGGCCAACTTCTCCTTCGGCGCATGCGCCGACGGCATCTGCTTTGGCGCCGCGACGCAGCGGACCACCGTGTACCAGGGCTGCGGCGCCGACTCGCTCAAAGGCAAGGAGGCGAAGGAAGACAAGTGTTCCAAGGGCGAGGCCCAGAACGACGACGTGTTCCACAACGACGCGCCGGCCTCGACGAAGGAATCGCCCAACTGCAACGGCGGCGGCCCCGCCTCCAGCGAGACCGCTTGTTACACGAACGCCGACGGCTCCTCGAACGCCCCCAGCTCGAAGAGCGAAGGCGGCGCCGACGCCTACCGGCAGGAGACGCCGCACAACATGAACATGGAACCGGGCGTCCAGACCTTCCAGGACCCCGATCCCAACCGGTCACCGGCTGCGCCGATCGGAACGCCCGGCATCTACGTCGGGACGTGTGGCGTCTACGTGAACGACAGCAACCACACTGTTGGCAACGGGATCACGGGCCAGGACCCCGGCTACATCGTGCCCAACCAGTGCGCTAGCTGAGACGACTAACCGGCGGCCTCGCTGCCGGAAAAGGCGTAACCGACGCCGTGGACAGTGCGGATCCAGTCCGTACCGTCCACGGCGTCGCTCAATTTCTGACGCAGTCTGCGGATGTGCTCGGTGACGGTCTTGGAGTCCTGCCACGCCGACGACGAACCCCAGACCTGGTTGAGCAACTGGTCACGGCTGAACACCTGCCCGGGTGACGAGGCGAGGTAGGCGAGCAGGTCGAACTCGCGGTGGGTGAGTGTCACCCGCTGATCACCGACCTGGACCTCGCGGCTGCGGCGGTCGATGAGCAGATCGCCGAAGCGCAGCCCGCCCTCCGCTGACCCGGGCCGTACGCGCCGGGTGACGGCGCGCACGCGCGCCATGAGCTCGCCGACCGACAGCGGTTTGACCACGTAGTCGTCGGCGCCGAGGTCGAGGCCGGCGATCCGGTCGGTCTCAGCGGCGCGCGCCGTGATCACGATCATCGGCGCGTCGGTTGCCCGGCGCAGCTGGGCGACGACCTCGAAGCCCTGCCCGTCGGGGACGTCGACGTCGACGAGCAGCAGGTCCGGCTGGAAGTCGTCGAGGCGCGCCATGCCCTCA
>JAFASB010000073.1 GCA_019244985.1 Acidimicrobiia bacterium
GGACGCAGCCGAGCCTGCGGCGGCGGT
This sequence comes from Acidimicrobiia bacterium, assembly GCA_019244985.1. GTDB lineage: Bacteria > Actinomycetota > Acidimicrobiia > Acidimicrobiales > AC-14 > CADDZP01. The sequence goes on from JAFASB010000073.1 coordinate 28, forward strand.
CGTCGATCATGGCGCACTCGCCGACCTCGCTGATCGCATCCGTCAGGACTCCGCCCCAGCCCCTGCGGAGCCGACGTCATTCGCGAACTCCGCCGTGGCTGGCATCGCAACCGCCGGCGGTTTTGAGGGAGCGAAGGCCGTCGCGCGCAAGGTCAGGGGCCAGGGCTCCAAGGACCCCCAGGAGCAGCAGGCCTCCTCGTCCAGCACTGGCGAAGCGCCTCCCGAGTACTCCGAATCCGAGAAGGCCCGCGCCGCAGAGTCGGTCAGCCCCGACCAGGAAAAGGTCCTCCGGCGGCGCAAGAAGCGCAACGACGACGACCACTGCACCAGCTGCGGGGCCGTCCTGGGTTGGAACGAAGGGCCCCTATGTGGCACCTGCAACGAGGCGGAGGCCCCGCCGCCTCCGCCTCCTCCTCCCCCTGGTGGGGGGGGAGGGGGTCCTGGGAGCACGCCTCCCCCTCCTCCTCCGCCGCCCGGTGGAGGAGGATCCGGTGGGGCCACGCCGCCGCCCGGGGACGCTTCGCGCGAGCGTCGGGAGCAGGAGCAGGCCGATCGTGAGGCTCGGCGCGCAGCCGACGAGGCGCGGCGCCACGCCCAAGACGCTCGGCACCACGCGGATAACGCCCGCCGACAGCGCGAAGCCCAAGACGCCCGCGCCTCAGCAGACGAAGCCCGTCGACAGAACGAGCGCGAGGCCCAAGAGCTCGCCCGCCAGCAGCGGGGTGAAGAGCGACAACGCCAGCACACTCAGCGGGAGGCCGAGGCGGAGCAACGACGGGCGGAGGCAGAGCGCAAGGCACAAGAGCGCACCGAGGCTCAGCAGAAGCGCTACGAGGCCCAGGTCGAGCGCCTGCGCAAGGAAGGCAAGCGCCAGCGCAACCTCATGGCCGAGGAGGGACGCTCGCAGCGCGCCCGCGTCCGTGACCAGGCCGTCAAGCGCGCACCCAAGGGCCCCAAAGACAAGTGGGAGTGGCAGTGCTGATCACCAATGACCTCCTCACCCCCCATGAGGTCCTCGAGGAGGAGCGGCGCTACGCGGCGTTGTCCGGCCTTGGTCGGGACCAATTCATCGTCGTGCCATACGGGCGGATCCCCGCCCTGCCCCGTCCGCCCCTGGCCGCCCTCAACGGCACCGGGAAGCTGCCCCCCAACGTCCGCATCCAAATCGCCGGCGACCCCGTTTTCTGGCTCGATGCGACCACCCGGCGCCAACAGCCCGGTGAGGACGACCGCCGCTACGCCGTACGGCTGTGGCTGGAGCTGGTCGATCGCGGGCTTGCTGACCCAACCACCGGACTCCGCCCGTCGGTTCTCGCGCAAGTCGGCATCGATATCGATGACCCGCTCGCTGCCACCCGCGTCTACGACTACATGGCCGGCGCTATCGATGCGGACCTGTGCGGACTCGAGCTCGGCCCCAACAACATGGGCCTCACCGAGGCGATGGAGCTCGCCGCCTACGCGACGAACAACTACGAACAGGCGCTCGCACTCCAACACCAGGAGCTTGCGCGGGACCTCGCCGAACAGGCCGACGCGGCACTGGGTCGCCTCGCCGTCGCCGAGGACTCCTCCCGGGCCGATATGCAGCGCCTCGGCGAAGCCGCCACCGTACTGCACGAGGCGGGCCAGAAGGGTTACCACGAGCGGGCCCTCGAACACCTAAAGCAGAAGGTGGTGGCGGCGCTCGGTGAGGTCACTGGTGGGTTAGCCGAGATCGAGGCAGACCGCCTGATCGTCTCCTACGCCCACAAGCCCCCCGAGCCCGCCGAGGACGCCCTCGCCGACCTGGAGGCCCTCAAGGACCGATTCGTCGACGGACTCGAGGCGCGCCAGGCCCGTCTCGACGCGCTCGTAACCGAGGTCCTTCGCCGGCCAGAGCGCATCGAGAACTTCCAAGTGCTCTTCGACGAGTTGGAAGCCACCCGTGCCTCCCTCAGCGACGGGGCGGCGGCCGCTCACGAGGAGTCGGACTAGGTGCCCGCCACCCCGAAGACCTTCCGCGGCATCTTCCGTCCAAACAACGACGCGTTCGTCGCGCCCGATTGGATGCCGCTGCTCTACGTCGTCGCTGTCATCGCCCTCGGCCTCGTCCTCGTCGGGGTCGCGCTGTTCGGGCCCCGCCGCGCACCCGCACCATCTGGCGCCACAGGTGCGCCGGGCCTGGCCGACGTCGCCCCGACTGGGGCGCCGGCTCTGAGCGCGCCCATCTCGGTCGTCGACACAAGCGGCCGCGTCGTCAGCGTCGATCCCCAGGCCCTCGACCAGGCCCGCCGGGGTGTTCTGGCCGAGTTCACGGGCGACACAACCGGGCTTCGCCTCCTTCCCGGTACCAGCCTTGCCCCCGCGGCCACGGCGTCGGCCAGCCCGGTCGTGCTCAGCGCCGTCTTGCTCTCCGACACACCCCGCGACAAGCGACTGCGCCTCACGGTGGACCCCGGTAGCGGTGCCGGCACCCAAGACCTCACCGCACACGTACAACTGCTGTCCGGCGGGCTGTGGGCCTTCAGCGCGAACTGAACCATGCCTGACGTCGTCCAACCGCCCGCGCAACCCGACGGACCTGGCCTAGAACCCGCCCAGGACAGCAGTCCGCCAGAACCGGCCTCGGCACGCGAGCGGTTCGCTGACCTCAGGGGCCAGTTCCCCAGCTCGTCGCGCTCGACGGGACCGACGGGTGAAGGCCAAGGGGACCCACACACCGGCGCCGCGGCCACCGGCTCGCCCGTGCCGACCCCGAGCGCGCGCCCGGCGCCCTCTTTGGCCGACCGGCTTCGCTCTCGCGGCGCACGGTGGAACGCCCAGCCCTCCCCCGACCATCACCCGGACACATCGCAAGCCCAGGCACCCAGCGCGCCGGCCGTCGAGGGATCGCGCCCCACACACCAGCCCGCGGCGGCGCGGGCACGTTTCGCCGACGTCAACGCCGAGTCGCCGCCGCCGTCGGTGGCCGGCCATAGTCCTGAGCGACCTCCGCAGATCCCACGTGCGGGCGGA
>JAFASB010000227.1 GCA_019244985.1 Acidimicrobiia bacterium
TCCAATTCCACTACGTCCAGCTCGAGCAGGTCCCCGACGTGCTCGAAGACCTGGCGTCGGTCGGGCTGACGACACGCGAGGCGTGCGGCGACACCGTGCGCAACATCCAGGGGTGCCATCTCGCAGGGGCCTGCCCGTTCGAGGTGCTCGATATCAGCCCGTGGGCCGAGGCGGCGTTCCGCCATCTGCTGCGGTACCCGTACTCGCAGCGGCTCCCCCGCAAGTTCAAGATCAACTTCTCCGGCTGCACCACCGACTGCGGCCAAGCCATGTTCAACGACGTGGGGATCATCGCCGTGGGCCGTCCCCGGCCCGACGGCACGGTCGAGCCCGGCTTCAAGCTGTTCTTCGCCGGCGGCCTCGGCGCCAACCCCAAGGCCGCCCAGGCCCTCGAGGAGTTCACGTCGCGCGAAGACCTGATGCCGACGATCGAAGCCGTGCTGCGGACGTTCGACCATTACGGCAATCGCGACAACAAGCTGCGGGCACGCATGAAGTGGCTGCTCGACACGATGGGCGTCGACGAGCTGCGCCAGCGCATCCTCAAGGAGCGCAAGTTCCTGCGGGCGTCGACCACGTGGGCGTACGGGATCCCCGAGTACGTGCAGGAGCACGGCGACGCGCCGGCCGGCGTGTCGACGACCACCGACCCCACGGCGATGGGATGGGGCACCAACGTCACGTTCAAGCACCGCGATCCGTACGGCCGCTGGGACGACGCCAACGTCGTGCGCGGCGTGGCCAAGGGAACAGTGTCGGCCTACGCATACGCCCGCTTGGGCGACATCACCAGCGACCAGTTCCGGGCCCTGGCGTCGACCCAGCGGGAGCTGCGCGCCGAGGTGCGGGTCACCAACCGCCAGAACGTCGTGTTCCGCGGGCTCACCGAGGAGCAGTTGCCGACGCTGTACGCCCGTCTCAACGCCATCGGCATGGCCGAGCCGGGCGCCGAGCTGGCCCGCGACGTCGTGAGCTGCCCGGGCGCCGACACCTGCAACCTGGCCGTCACACAATCTCGCGGCCTGGCATCCGACATCGGCCGGGCCCTCGAAGAGGCCGGTCTCGCCGACGTCGGTGGCGTGCGCGTGAACATCTCGGGCTGCACCAACTCCTGCGGCCAGCACCACGTCGCCGACATCGGGTTCCTCGGCGTCGAGCGGCGTGCACACGGCAAGCCCGCACCCGGCTACCAGATGCTGCTCGGCGGCCGCCTCGGCCAGATGGAGGTGCAGTTCGGTGCCAAGGCCCTGCGCCTGCCGGCCAAGGCCACCGGCGAGGCGACCGTCCGGGTCGTCAGCCGCTTCGCCAACGAGCGCGAGGCCGGGGAGGAGTTCGGCAATTGGCTCGACCGCGTCGGTGGCGCGTCTGCGATCGCCACCGAGCTCAAGGACCTCGACGACTTCCCGACACCGGAGGAACGGCCCGACTTCTACGTCGACTTCGACGAGACCGGTCCCTACGTCGCCGAAGTCGGTGCCGGCGAATGCGCGGGAGCCTGATCGACATGGCGATGACACTCCCCCGCGCCGAGCTCTCGCCGTCGGACATGGCGGCCCTCAACGAGCAGTTCGAGCGCGCGCCCGCAACCGAGATCATCCGCTGGGCCGTCGATACGTTCCATCCCCACCTCGCGCTGACGGCATCGATGACCGACGCCGTCCTGATCGACCTCGCCGTCTCAGTCGAGCCGTCGATCGAGGTCGTCTTCATCGACACCGGCTACCACTTCCCTGAGACGCTGGAGACGGTCGAGACAGTGCGGCGGAAGTACGGGCTGAACCTGAAGATGATGACGGTGCCCCACCACGCCGAGGAGCTCTGGAAGGTCGATCCCGAGAACTGCTGCTCGGCGATCAAGGTCGGCCAGCTCGACCGGGCGCTGATGGGCAAGGAAGCGTGGATGAGCGGCCTCCGGCGGGCCGAGTCCCCCACGCGCGCCAACGCCCCGATCCTCTCGTTGGACCTCCGCGGACTGGTGAAGATCAGCCCCATCGCCACGTGGAGCGACCTCGACGTGCAGGGCTACATCAAGGACCACGACGTCCCGGTGAACCCGCTCGTCGACCAGGGCTACCCGTCGATCGGCTGCCAGCCGTGCACCCACCCCGTGGAGCCGGGCGCCGACCCGCGCTCGGGTCGCTGGGCCGGCAAAGACAAGACGGAGTGCGGCCTACACCTCTAGGCGCTGTCGAAAAGGCTGCAGCGACCACACGAGCACAGCGGCGATGATCGCCAGCTCGAGGAGCGGCACCCACATCTGGAACAGGTCGAGCTGGAAGCGTTGCAGCGGCGACCGTAGAAACAACCGGTCGAGGGGCTGGCCGTGTATCTCCGGGTCGGGGACGTAGGCCAGGTGCAGCACAGCGCCGTGGAAGAGGGCGAGCCACGTGAGCCGTGAACGCCACGCCAGGGCGAAGGCGCCGAGACCCCAGAACACATACCAGGGCAGCACGTAGGGCCCGAGAAGGCAGTACGCGAACACGGCGCCGCCGGCGACGAGGGCCGGGTTGGCGTGGCCGAGCCGGCGACGGGCGAGGAACAGCGAGAGGATCGCCACGGTCGCCGTCGCGGTCGTGGCGATCCAGCGACTGAGCCCGTGGCCCCCGAGCCACCGCTCGGGGCCCTTCCACACCGACGGGCCGCTGAAGTGGAGCTGCGCGGCCCGGAGGGGGCCGATCGCGGTGGTGCCACCGACGATGCCGTAGCCGACGAGCCCTGCGATCGCCGCCGCAACGCACATCTCCGCGGCCGGGCGCCAGCCCTTGTTGCGCCACACCCACACGGCGACCCCCAGTAACGGGAGAACGGCGGCCACCTTGATCAACGCGGCCACGGCGAGGGCCAGGCCAGCCCAGCGGAAGTTGCCGCGCGTCGCCAAGACGACGCCGACGACGACGGCCAAGCCGACCCACGCGTCGTTGTGGGCGCCGTTCACGACACTGATGACGACCAGTGGGTTGAGACCGATCACAGCAACCGCGGCTGGACTACGCGTGCGCCGCCACACGAGCACGAGGACCGCGACGACGCACGCGGCGGCCAGCACCTGGAAGAACAGCCGAGCCGCCAGGAACGAGAAACCGAAAGACAGCATCCCTGCGCCGGACACGGCCGTGAAGACCGGCCCGTACACCGACTTGGTGTCCTGATAGACGCGGTCGACGTGGCGCGCCCACTTGTCCGACGGGTGGTGCGACGCGGGCGTCGTGTAGGGGCTGGCGTGGTAGTGGGCGACGACACGCCCGTACCACGAGTAGGCCCAGACGTCGCCGGATTCGGTCGGAGCCAAGGCGACGGCGAGCACGAGCAGACCGGCGGCGCACCCCCCAACGAGCACCTTGGGAAGGGTCGACGGCAGGCCGCGGCGATGGCACCTGACCTCGAGGACGACGATGGCGGCCATCGCCACGTAGGAAATCAGGAGGAGGAGCATGTTCGGGCCGAGCGACCCGCTCGCCCCCCGGAGGAGGACGGCGGCGGTCGTCCCCGTCGTGACGAGGGCGGCCAACCCGGCCAGTGGGGCCCGCACTACCCCAACTGTTCGACGAAGCGCTCGAGCTGCCGGAGGTTGCGGCACTCGTACACGCCGTCGCAGTGCGCGCCGTACTCGGAGACGATCGAATCGCCCGTGTCCCAGTAGCTGCGCGGCTCGGGGTTCAGCCAGTAGACGTGGCGGGCCCGCTGCTGCAGCTCCTTGACGATCCATGCCTGTGACGAGTGGTAGTTGTTGCGGGCGTCGCCCAGCAGGATCACCGAGCTCTTCGGCGACACCTCCCGGCCCCACTTCTCCCAGAACACCTGGAAGGCGTGGCCGTAGTCGGAGTGGCCGTCGACCCAGATGACGTCGGCCTCGGTGTTGACGCGGTGTACGGCCTGGTTCACGTCCTCGGTGCCCTCGAAGAACCGTGTGACCTCATCGATGCCGTCGATGAACACGAAGGCGCGCACCCGCGAGAACTGGCTGGCGATGGCGTACACGAACATCAGCGTGAAGCGGGCGAAGGCGGCAACCGAGCCGGAGATGTCAGCGACGACGATGATCTCGGGCTTGGCCGGGCGCGGGTAGCGGAACTTGGGCTCCGCCGGCACGCCCCCGTAGGACAGCGAGTGGCGCATGGTGTTGCGGAAGTCGAGCGGTCCCTTGCGGCCGTGGCGGCGCTTGCGCGCCAGGCGCACGGCCAGCTTGCGAGCCAGTGGCTGGATCGTCCGCCGCAGCTGCGCCATCTCGTCGCGGCTGGCGTGCATGAAGTCGACGTCCTCGGGCAGCGGCTTGCGCAACGTGCGGGCCATCGCCTCCGGCCCGCGGTCGGCGACAAGACGGCGACGGATCTCGGCCTCGATCTCCTGACGGAGCTGAGCGATCCGCTCCTGGTACTCGTCGCGCTCGAGCCGCTCCTCCAACGACGTGAGCTCGCCACCGGCCTGTTCCTTGCTCGCCTCCATCAGGCGTTCGAGAACACCGTCGAGGTCGAGGTTGCGCAGGGTGCGGTACAGGTAATAGGTGCCGCCGACGGGGCGGCCGGGCTCCATCCCTGCGAAGCGCGTGACGGCCTGGCGGGCGAGCGCCTTGAGCGTGGCCTCGTCGGCGTTGAGGAGGGCCCGGTACAGCATCTCCGCGAGCTCCTCGGGACTGAGCGAGTCCATGGCGCCGGCGCCTGCCGCGCCGCTCTCGTCGAGCTGCAGGTTGCCCGCGTCGACATCGTTTTCGAGGTCGGCCTCGTCACCGGGCGCGGGCCGGCGCAGCGAGAAGTAGACCTCGAACACCGTCTCGAACGCCTTCCAGTGGGCATGGCTCTTGACCAGGGTCGCGGCCAGCGCGTACTTGAACGCCTCCCGGTCCTCCATCGGGATGTGCTGCACGGCCTCCATGGCGTCGAGGTTCTCGGTGAGGCTCACCGGAAGGCCGGCGGTACGCAGCTCCTGGATGAAACCCTCGAGAACGTCGAGCATCGACGACGTCGCAGACGCGCTCACGCCTTCATCTCGCTCACGATGCCGCCGCGGAGAGCTCCTTGGCCGCCTTCTCGATGTCGGACTGGTACTTGAGCAGGATGTGCAGCGTCTCGGTGGCCTGCGCCTCGCTGATCTCGGTCGCGCCCAGCAGGAGCAGGGTGCGCGCCCAGTCGATGGTCTCCGACACCGACGGCGCTTTCTTGAGCTCGAGCTGGCGGATGCTGCGCACCACGCGCGCGATCTGGTCGGCCAGGTTCTCGGTGATGCCCGGCACGCGGGCCAGGACGATCTCCTTCTCGCGGGCCAGGTCGGGGTAGTCGAGGTGCAGGTAGAGACAGCGCCGCTTCAGAGCCTCCGACAGCTCACGGGTGTTGTTCGACGTGAGGAACACGAGCGGCACCTGCGTGGCCTGCACCGTGCCCAGCTCGGGGATCGACACCTGGTAGTCGGACAGGATCTCCAGGAGCAGCGCCTCGGTCTCGACCTCGACGCGGTCGACCTCGTCGATCAGCAGCACCACGGGGTCGGTGGCGCGGATGGCCTCGAGCAGCGGACGCGTCAGCAGGAAGTCCTCGGCGAAGATGTCCTCTTCGATGTCGGTCCAAGTCGCCTTGTCGTCCTCGTTGCGCTCGACCTGGATGCGCAGCAGCTGCTTCTTGTAGTTCCACTCGTACAGGGCCTTGGACTCATCGAGCCCCTCGTAGCACTGCAGGCGGATGAGGCGGCTGCCGGTCAGCTCGGCGATCGACTTCGCCAGCTGGGTCTTGCCGGTACCCGCAGGGCCCTCGATGAGCACCGGCTTCTGCAGGCGGTCGGCCAGGTAGACGACACCGGCGATTCCTTCGTCCGCCAGGTAGTTGACGCCGGCGAGGCCCTCGCGCACCGCCGGCACTGACTCGAAGCGGGGCTCGGCGTTGGTGACGGTCACGTGCGGATCTGTCCTTCCCCGTGGATGACGTACTTCGTCGTGGTGAGCTCGCGCAGGCCCATGGGCCCCCGGGCGTGCAGCTTCTGGGTGCTGATGCCGATCTCGGCGCCGAACCCGAACTCCTCGCCGTCGGTGAAGCGGGTGGACGCGTTCACGATCACCGCCGCGGCGTCGACCTCCCGCTCGAAGCGACGCGCCGTGTCGACGTCGGTCGTGCAGATGGCCTCGGTGTGGCCGGTGCCGTAAGTGTTGACGTGCTCGATGGCCGCCTCGAGGGTCGGCACCACGGCGACGGACATCTTCAGGGCCAGGAACTCGGTGCCGAAGTCGTCGTCGTTCGCCGGAGCGATCGTGTCGACGATGGCTCGGCTCGCGTCGTCACCCACGAGCTCGACGCCGTCGAGCGCTTGGGCAGCGCGAGGCAGAAACTCACCGGCGACGGCTTCGTGGACGACGAGCGATTCGGCGGCGTTGCACACCGACGGCCGCTGCGTCTTGGCGTTGACGACGATCTCGAGCGCCTGGTCGAGGTCGGCGTGTTCATCGACGTATACGTGGCAGTTGCCGTCGCCGTCGATGACGTAGGGCACGGTCGCGTTGTCGAGGACCGCCTTGATCAGCGACGGGCCGCCGCGAGGGATCAGGCAGTT
>JAFASB010000486.1 GCA_019244985.1 Acidimicrobiia bacterium
GCTCCTCACCAAGTCGCTGGCCGTCGAGTACCTCGAGCGCGGTGTGCGCGTCAACGCCGTCGCCCCGGGCGGTGTCGACACCCCGATGATGGGCTCGTTCGCTCCGCCCCCCGACGCGTCGAAGCGCCTCATGGCCCCGCTGATGACGCCGATGGGATTCGTCAAGCCCGAGCAGGTCGCCAAGGTGATCGCCTTCCTCGCGTCCGACGACGGCGACTACATGACGGGAGCCATCGTCTCCATCGACGGCGGCCTCACCGTCTAGCGCGATGGCGCTGGACCTGGCCGAGCTCGTCGCTCCGCCCCACACCGCTGTGGTCACCTCCGAGGTGCAGCGGGGAGTGATCGGCGACAGCTCGGCGCTTCCCGAGCTGGCCGCCGCTGCCCGACAGGCGAACTTGATCGCCAACGTGGCCGCTCTCGTGCGTGCCGCTCGTGCCGCGGGTGTCCGCGTTGTGCATGGCACTGCGCACCACCGCGGCGACGGGCTGGGCGGCAATCGCAACGCGCGTCTGTTCGGAGCCATGCGCCGGTCCTCGGTCGGCATGCTCGAGGGCTCGCCCGCCACTGAAGTCGTCCCCGAGATTGGCGTCGACCGCACCGACCTGGTGCTGTCGCGCGTCCATGGCCTCGGTCCCATGGCCGGCACGGAGCTCGACCCCGTGTTGCGGAACATGGGTGTCTCGACGGTCGTCGTGGTCGGCGTCTCGGTGAACATCGCCATCCAAAACCTGGCCTTCGACGCCGTCAACAACGGCTACCAGGTCGTGATCCCGCGCGACGCGGTAGCCGGTGTTCCCGCCGAGTACGCGGACGCCGTCCTCGACAACACGTTGTCCCTCGTCGCCACGCTCACGACGACTGCGGACGTCGTGCGCATCTGGAAGCAGTAGCGGCGCGTGGACCTGCTCTGGACCGAAGAGGACGAGCGCTTCCGGGCCGAGCTGCGCGCCTGGATCGACCAGGCCCTGCCCAAGCTCCCGGCCGCGACCAAGCGCGAGGACTGGGACGCCCGCCGTGAACGTGACACGACGTGGCAGCGCATGCTGTACGACGCCGGCTACGCCGGCATCAACTGGCCGGCGGACTTCGGCGGGCGGGGCGCGGCGCTGAGCGAGCAGTTGGTGTTCTACGAGGAGATCACCACGGCGGGTGCACCCGACGTCGGGGTCAACTTCGTCGGCCTCCTCCACGCCGGGCCCACGATCATCGCCGAGGCCGCCGACGACCAGCGGGCCCGCCACCTCCCCGCCATCCTCAAGGGCGAGGAGGTGTGGTGCCAGGGGTTTTCCGAGCCGTCCGCCGGCTCCGACCTGGCGTCGCTGCGCACTCGCGCCGTGCGCGACGGCGACGACTATGTCATCAACGGCCAGAAGATCTGGACGTCGTTCGCCCAGGTGTCCGACTACTGCGAGCTGTTGGTGCGCACCGACCCCGAGGCACCCAAGCACACGGGCATCACCTGGCTGATCCTGCCGATGGACACGCCCGGGGTCGACGTGCGCCCGCTGCGAACGGTGATCGGCAGCTCGGAGTTCAGCGAGCTCTACCTGGACGACGTGCGCGTGCCCGTCGCCAACCGGGTGGGCGCCGAGAACGACGGCTGGCGTGTCGCGATGGTGACGTTCAGCTTCGAGCGGGGCACCTCCCTGGTCTCGGAGATGGCCGAAGCCCGCCGCCAGCTCGACGAGCTGGTCAAGGTGGCCAAGGTCGTGACGCGCGGCAGCGCCACGGCGTGGGACGACGTCGGCCTGCGCCGTGAGATCGGCCACGCGGCCGCCGAGCTCGACGCCCTGTGGAACATGGTGAAGCGCACGGTGTCCGAGGCGGCGCGCACGGGGGTGCCCGGTGTCGGGGCCTCCGTCGTGAAGCTCTATTACACGGAGCTGATCCAGCGCATCGGCGACCTGGCCCTCCGCGTGCTCGATCGTGCGTCGCTCTCACTCGACGACGTGTTCGACCACTCCGGCCACTTCGTCGAGGAACGCCTTCGCGTGTTGGCGCTGACCATCGCCGCGGGCAGCTCGCAGATCCAGCGCAACATCATCGGCGAGCGCATCCTGGGATTGCCGCGCTGATGGACTTCACCCTCACGTCCGATCAGGAGGCGCTCCAGGAAGCCGTGCGCAAGCTCTGCGAGGGCCGTTTTCCAATGGAGCGGGTGCGCGCCCTCGCCGAGGTCGGCGGCGTCGATCGCGACCTGTGGCGCGAGATGGCCGACGCGGGCGTCTTCTCCCTTCGCCTCTCAGAAGCTGACGGCGGTGCTGCACTCGGGACGGCCGAAGCCGCCCTCGTGTTCGAAGTGCTCGGCCGGGCGCTCGTCCCCGGGCCGCTGGTGTGGACCCATCTGGCCGCCGGCCTCGTCCCCGGCGCAGCCGAGGGCGACCGGGTGGTGGGTGGACTGCAACGCCAAGAGGAACCGTTCCTCGTGGAGTACCCCGACGCCATCGACGTGCTGCTGGCGGTCGACGACGACGGCCTCTGGGAGGTGGACCGGTCCCGGCTTTCGGCTCGTCCGGTCAGCTGGCCGCTCGACCCCCTGACGCCTGCGCATGTCGCCGGCGGGCTGCTGCGGGGCGAGCGCAGGGGCGTGCCGGGCGATGCGGCCCGGTGGCGCCTCGACGGCGCCGTGCTGACCGGGGCGTACCTGCTCGGGATGGCGGCGGCGTTGACCGAGATGTCGGTTGCCTTCGCCAAGGAGCGCCAGCAGTTCGACAAGCCCATCGGGTCGTTCCAGGCCATCAAGCACATCCTCGCCGACATGTTTGTGCGTACGGAGGTCGCGCGCGCTGCGGTGTACGCCGCAGCCGTGAATCTCGACGAACCCGCGCTCGGCCCACCGGCGCGCGCCGTCGCCGGGGCCAAGCTCCTCGCCGGCGAGGCTGCGACCCTCAACGCCAAGGCTGCGACCCAGGTGCACGGCGGCATGGGCTTCACGTGGGAGGTCGACGTGCACCTCTACCTGAAGCGGGCGTGGGTGCTCGACACCACGTTCGGCACAGCCGACGACCACGCCGATGTGGTCGCCGGCCTCCTCGGCTGACCTCCTCGGAGTTCTCTGACGGCGGCGTCAGCGAATAATCTGACGGGTTGTGAGATTCGCGGGGCATCGGTGAGTCAGATCGCGGCCATCGATGGGCGGCCGCTCGGGCGCCGTGCCCAGCAGACTCGGCGCCGGCTCCTGGATGCGACCTACGACCTGCTGCAGAGCCACGGCATCCGCGACGTCCGCGTCGTCGAGGTGGCCCGCCAGGTGGGGACGTCGCCGGCGACCTTCTACCAATACTTCCGCGACGTCGACGAGGCCGTTCTGGTACTGGCCGACGAGGCGGCGGCCGACGTCGAACCCATCGCCCGTTTGCTCGACGAGCCGTGGAACGGCAAGGGCGGACTCGACGCGGCGCGTTCGCTCGTCGACGGCTACTTCCGCTTCTGGGACGAGCACCGCGCGGTGATGCGCGTGCGCAACTTGGCCGCAGAC
>JAFASB010000507.1 GCA_019244985.1 Acidimicrobiia bacterium
GTTCGAGCAGGACGGCCACGACGGCGACGACCAGCGCGATACCGACGGCGAGCAGCACGCGCTCCATGAGGCACTCAGGCTAGAGGGATGCCGATTCCCATGATCAGCGTCGGACCCTTGGCCGGGTACATGTCGCGCTCGACGACGACCGGAGCCGTGGCGTCGACGACCACGGGCAGGTCGGCTCGTTTGATGTGGTCGCCGAGCCGCACCGCGTGGCGCTGGCCGGCGTCCACTTCGACGTCCTGCAGGCCGTCGATCGCCACACGCTGACCGCCGGCGAGGGCCGTGACCGAGAACGTGATCGGGTGCCCGGTGGTGTTCTGCACCACGACCCACTCGTCCCAGCCCTCGTCGGCCTCGCCGACGGCGAACGCCCAGTGGTCGAACGCCTTGGTGGCGCCCACGATCGAGCTGTAGCCGGCGCGCGGCGCCGGGGCGCCGGCGTCGATGGCGCGCTCGACCACCAGGCCCGGGTCCTCGGCGGTCACGGTCACGGCGTGGGCGACCTGGCGGGGAATGCGTTGCTCGTTGTTGGCGGTGACCGTGACGCGGGCCTGGGCTGGGACGGTGACGTCGATGGGCTCTGCGGCGCCCTGCTCGAGGGCCAGATTCACCTCGGCGCGCACCTCACGGTTGGCCGGGTTGTAGAGCTGGTAACGCTCGTTGAGCCCGTTGGCGACGAGACCTTCGGGGAAGTACCAGGCGCGCGACCGGGCCGGTGCGCCCAGCGCCAGCGACTGGCCCTTCGGGCCGGCTGTGCCGTCGAAGCTCTGCAGCCGCGAGACGACCACTCGACCGACACGCGTGACGATGTCGCTCGACACTGCCTGGCGGCGGTGCACGAAGTCGCCGACGTTGACGGCGACGAGCGCCCGGCCCCGGATGGCCAGCCCCTGCAGGCCCTGAGGCGCGGCCACACCATCCTCGGCGCTGAACGACATGTCGACGATGGCGTCCTCGGGGAACGGGTTGAACAAGAACAACGTCTCGGTGGCGTCTTTCGTCGTGGCCCCCTCGGCGAAGTACCACTCGTCGGACGCCGACGACGCGCACTGGGTGACGCTCGCCCCAAGGGGTCCACCGATGCTGACCTCGGCGACGGCGGCACCGCCGTCGAGCTCGACGGTCGCGGCGACGTACGGTGCCCGTACGGTGTCAAGGGCGCGGAAGAACCCGCGTGAGTTCGGCGGAATCGAGACGGGCACGGCCTTGGTGTCGCCCTGATTCGGGATGAACGTGACAGTGCCCGTGCGCGTCTGGTCGCCGGTATTGAGGACGGTGACCGCCATGTCGGCCGTGCCGTGCGGATCGGCACTGCCACCCGCGCAGTACCACGTCGACGACAGGGCGTTGGCCGGCGCGGCAACCGGCTCGTTGCCCGTCGTGGTGCGCACCGAAGCCTTGGGGCGGCCGAAGCTGTGGTCGACGAACCCGGCGGCCACGATGACAGCGAGGAGCACGAGCAACGCAGGCGCCCGCCGCACGACAGCCGCTTCCCGACGGCTCATGCCACTGCCTCCCGGCGGCGACCGCGCCGCACCGCCCGGATCACGTAGACCCAGATGGCGAACTCGACGAGCAACGCCAGGTACCGCAACAGCGGCGTGCGGTAACTGAGCATGGCGTGGCCGCCGTCGCCGACCTGGTAGCGGTTGGCCCACCCGAACGACCTCAGGTGGGGCACCGAATGACCGGCGACGTTCAGTGCCCAGTGGCCGGACGCCTCGGAGACCAGCACGTCGTTGCCCGGGGGCACCGTCCCGGTGTACTTCGTCTGCGACCGCCGGCCGGGGAGCACGGGCGTGGCCTCGCCGAGGTCGACGCCGAGGCGGCTGTCGGGCGCGGACTGGGCGCTCGACCGCAGCGCACCCCACGCGGTGTTCTCGTAGACGGCGACCGCCGGGTCCGACGGCAGCTCGCGCAGGTCGAGCTGGGCAGCCAACCCGGCGGTGACGTCGGCGGGCAGCGGGAACGACGGCGAGCTGGTGTTGCCCGGGACGAGCCGCGTGGGCATGGCGATGTATCGGATCGCCATCGGCGCCAGCAGGTGGCCGAGGCGGGTCGTGCGCGCCTGGCGGGCCACGTCGAGGGCGGCTGCCACCCGGCGCGTCGCCCCGGCCGATGAGCCCGGCCAGAGCTGGTCGGCCTCGGGCGGGCCATTCCGGGAGAGCGCGTATGCGACGCCATCCTCGACGCGCCAGCCCGTGCCGGGAAGGACGTCGGGATCGCCGACCCACAGCGTCCGGAAGGAACCCTTGGTCGCCTCGACCTGCATCCACGCCGTCGACTGGGCGATGTCGTTGCTCGGGGTGTACCACCGGCCGCTCGCCGCCGCCGGGAGGATGGCGATGACACCGCCGACGATGGCCGCCGCGGCGACGACCGATGCAACCTGCCGCAACCCGAAGCGGAAGCGCTGCAGGTCGGTTTGGAAGGCGACCATCCCGAGCGCGGCCGAGCCAGCGAGGGCGAGGGCGGCCGGTCCGAGCATGGCGTCGCGAATCTGCACACCGGTCAAAATCCAGCCCCGGCCCGCGGCCCACGCGATGGCCACACACACCAGCGCGATCGCCCACAGCCGAACGGCCCACGCGAGGCGCCAGTCCCGGCCGATCAGCAGCGGCAGGGCGGCGGCGGCGACGAACGCCCACCCCAGCGGTGAGCCGCCGACGGGCCCGATCTGGAACCGCAACAGGGCGCCGAATCCCGGCGCGTGGGCAGCCGAGGGCGCAGCCCCCGCGAATGCGGCCCACTCCCGCCCCGGCAACACGAAGTGCAGGCTCCACGGGAACAGCAGCAGGGCGGCCACGCCGACCGCGCCGAGCGCCGTCGTCACGGCGGCGACGGCGGCTCTGGCCTCGCCGACGAGGACCGAGCCGAGCACCAGCCCGAGGGCAACGGCAACGGCGACAAGGGTGAGCGAGGGGACGAACGCACCCGCGAGGGCGAGCAGGAGCCCAAGGCGCAGGGTGGCAGACATCCGCCGAGGTGCCTCGCCACCTACGGCCCAAGGCTCGAGCCCCATCGCCCGCATCAGGGCACCCACCAGCCATGGGGCGACGGCATAGGCGACCAGCGCCGGCCACCGGCCGCGGGCGAGCCCGTTGATCGCCAGCGGGATCGAGGTGTAGACGACGGTCGCCACCAGACGGGCGGGTGTGGAGTCCAGCGGCCGCGTGAGCCGCCACGCGCCGATGACGCCAACCGGCAACGCGCCGAGGACGAGCACGCGCTGCAGGAGGCCCATGTCGCCGGTCAGGACCAGCCCACCGATGCCCAGAAATCCGGGCGCGGCCGGGGCGGGCGCGTCGGTGCCCAGGCCTGTGACACGCAGTCCGGCCACGAAGTTGTGCACGGTGAGCGTGGCGCGGTGGGGAAAGGCCGCCAGCTGCCCAACCGAGGGGAAGGTCCCACCGAACAGGTGGCGGGTGCCGGCGACGAAAAGCACGGCAAGCGCGACCCACACGATCATCGCCTGGCGGGCGGTCGCGCCTGCAAAGGCGTCGGCAACGGAGCGACCGCTGCGGGCGATCGCACCTTCGCGCTCCCCCAGCTCGAGGTCGCCGGCCGCGGCGCGTCTGGCGGTTCCGCCGACTTGAAGCCGGCGTACGTCGCTGTCGGGAATGGTTCGTGCCGACTGGACGGTGCGTCTCAGTGGCCGCAGCTCGCCGAAGTGACGCACGTTCCACGTCCACGCCGACACTGGCGCCCGGGCGCGACCGCGGCTGCCGGAGAACGCGCCGGTGACGAAGTCGATCACCGCCGCCACCAGCGCCTGCGGCACAACGCGCACGAGATGGAACGCGCTGTAGTTCTTGAGGACAGCGCGCACGCGGTCGCGGGCCTCGTGCACCGGCGTGTCTTCTCGCGTCACCGAGCGCAGCTCTTCGACGTCGAGGTGACGGACGCGGGCGTTCGGCGCCACCATCACACGCGCACCGACGACCTGCGCGCGCCACCCCAGGTCGACGTCGGCGCCGTGGTCGGCCATCTCGGGGTCGAATCCACCCAGCGCCTCGAACAGGTCGCTGCGGACCAGCACGAACGCACCGGGCACCGCGAACACATCACGGACGCCGTCGTGCTGTTCCTGGTCCATCTCGCCGCGTTCGATCAGCGAGTGCCCGGCGCCCAGCTTGTTGACCGCCAGCCCGACGTCGGCCAGGCA
>JAFASB010000053.1 GCA_019244985.1 Acidimicrobiia bacterium
TGAGGACGCTCTGGCCGCGCGCATGGAGGCGGCGGGCGTCGACGGGGCGTGGGAGGTGGCGCCGGTGTTCGCGGCGGCTGGTGTCGACGAGGCCTGGATCGACCGAGCACTCGCGGTCGCCGGGAACGCGACGAGCGACGCCGTCCGGTGGTTGGCGGCGAGCGTCGACATCGAGAACCTGGTCGGTGAGATCAAGGCTTCCGCCGGACGCATCTCCGAGCTGGTCGGCGCCATGAAGGACTACAGCCACCTCGACCGGGCCTCCTTCGATCGGATCGACGTCCACGACGGCATCGAGAGCACGCTCGTGATCCTGAAGCACAAGCTCAAGAGAGGCGTCGAGGTCGTCCGGCACTACGACCGCAGCCTTCCCAGGATCTGTGCACAAGCCGGCGAGCTCAACCAGGTGTGGACGAACGTGATCGTCAACGCCATCCAGGCGATGGATTACAAGGGCACGCTGACGATCCGCACGGCGCGGGAGGGCGATTGCGTCCTCGTCGAGATCGCCGACACCGGCCCAGGCATCCCCCCTGACATGCAGCGCCGGATCTTCGACCCCTTCTTCACGACCAAGGACGTCGGCGAGGGCACCGGTCTGGGGCTCGACATCAGTTACCGCATCGTCGCCCGTCGCCATCATGGCGACATCCGCATCGAGTCGGAGCCGGGGGATACCCGCTTTCAGATTCTGTTGCCGATCGACCAGCCCGCCGCCACGCCAACAGCGGGAGCTTCCTAGTAGGACTCGTCGCCCGCCAGGACAAAACAATCTCGATATTGTTGAGTGATCTAGTTGACTTTCTAGAGATAATGTAGCTACTGTCCTCGCTCGGCGGAGAGTCTGGTTCGAAGGCAGCTCAGCCCGCCCGCACGAGAACTGGAAGGGGACTTGGGATGGTTGGAGGTCGCGCGCGCGGCTGGAGACGGACGTCCGCCTGGATCGGGCTTCTGGCCGCGATGGGCATCGTCGGCCTGGCGGCCGGTACGGCGCACGCCGACTATGCACCGTCGGGCACCGACGTCGTCGGCGTCGGAGGCGAGACGCCCCAGTACAACGTCGACTTCGGCGCGGATGGCGATACCAGCGGCGACCTCGGCTACAACGCCGCCAACAACGTCAACAAGCTGGTCAGCATCGACGCCACTGCGGACTCCAACGGGCGGGCCGCGTACGCCCAAGGCAGCACCGAGGCCTCGCCCAAGAACCTGAGCCCCACGGTCGTGTTCCGCGCGGGGACGAACCCGGTCCAACGGATCACGAGCACCGGGGGTGGCTACACCGCCCTGTTGGCCGACACGGGCCAAGTGCAGAAGATCAACTTCACCCGCGCCGCCAGCCTGCCGACCTCGGCCAACCAGACCACGGCCCAGAACAACGGCTGGCAAGGCCTTCACGTGGTGCAGATCGGCACCGACCCCCTCGAGGTCGTGGCCGCCAACACGACGAACGCACCGGCGGGCCTGTCGGCCGCTGAGCTCGTCAAGATCTACAACGGCTCCTACCAGCAGTGGAACCAGATCCCGGGCAACAGCGGTGGTTCGGCCAACGCCATCATCCCCCTGATCCCGCCGTCGGGTTCGTCGATCTCCAAGACGTTCCTCAATGACCTCAAGGCGGCCAACGGCGGCACGGCGGTGACGCTGGCCTCGAATGTCATCACCGTCGAGCAGAACGATCCCGGGGCGGTGACGGGAGCATCGAGCCCTGCCGATGCCATCGTGCCCTTCTCGATCGGGCGCCTGAACCTGTGGAACAGCGGCTACTTCCACAGCCCGACCGCGCCCTTCCCTGGCGGCGCCGCCCTGCAGCCCGGCGTCAAGGCCCTTACCGGAACCCCGCCGGACGCCGGCTCCGTCTACGACGACGTCAACGGGCTGTACGTCGTCTTCCGCCAAAGTGACGCCAACTCCCCGACGCCCTGGCAGCCGGGGAGCACCAAGAACTGGGTGCAGACGCTCTTCTCGGACACGACTGGCGGCACCCCGTTCTTCAAGAAGCCGGCAGGCCAGGCGCTGGTCGCAGCTGCAGGTGGCGTTCCCGGCTACAACGACCTTGGCATCGTCTCGGCGGGGTGACGGCGTGCGTGATCGCCGCCGCCTGATCGTGGCCGCGCTTGTCGTCTTCGCGGCCACCGTCGGTCCAGCGCTCACCGCCGCCGCCGCTGGGCTTCCCTACAACGATCCCAATGCGAACGGGCCACTCGCGCTGTGCGATCAGAGCGCGAAGCCCATCGACCACGGCAGCATCTCCACGTCGGCGGCGTGGACGGCGGTCAGCGCTGCCCCGGCTCCGGCCGGTTACGGCGTGGCCGGCGGCACCGCGACCCTGTTCGCCTACCAGCCTCGCCAGGGTGTGCTTCCCAGTGAGTGGAGCGGCGACGCGCTCAGCGCATCCAGCCGCTACACGGACCCTGCTCACCCGGCGGCCAAGGTGACGTCCGCAGACCCTCCACTCCGCGAGTTTGTCAACGCCTATCCGCCGCGGTGGGCGGGCTTGGTGGAGCTTCGGCTCTTCCTGGGCGCGCCCGACCAGCCCCCGCTCACGAGGAAGTACGCGGCGGCTGACATCCAAGTCAGCGGTGACACGTGGCGCCTGGTGCGCGGAGGCAGCGACTGCTCCGGCGTCCAAGCGACGTCGATCGAGGAGCTCCTCCCCTCGCAGGATCCCACCAAGACGGTCGCCCAGGCCGCGGCTGCCTCCGCGGGCGGCAGCGGTCCGGGCTCCAACGGGGGGCCGGGGTCCGGAGCCGCCGTTGCGGATCCCGTCCCCGACAAGGCGGCCACGGGATCCGTCACCGTCGAGCGTGCGTCGACGTCGACGGGGGTGTCCCGGTGGTTGCGGGCCGCGATCCCCGCCGCCGCCCTCGCGTTCGGCATCGCACTCCTCGCCCGCCGTCGACTCAACAACCGTGCGCCGTCACAGGCGACGACATGAAAAGGATTCCAGTGCGTTCTTTCTTCACCGGCCGGCGCCGCTCCGCGGCGGTCGTTCTGCTCTTCGCCGTGGTCGCGGCCGGCTGCGCGGCGCTGATCGGCGGCGGGGCGAGC
>JAFASB010000103.1 GCA_019244985.1 Acidimicrobiia bacterium
ATCCGCACCGGATGGCTCTCCAATCCCAAGGCCCTCGCCGTGTTCCGCTCGGCACAGGCCCTTGTCGACCGCGACGCCGTGCTCTACAAGAAGATGGAGGCGGGGGACAATCGCAAGTTCCGCGTGCTGGTCGGGATCGAGAGTGCCCCTCACCGCGAGGAGCCCAACCTTCCCCTCGGCACCGACGATGCCGACGACGCGAGCGGCATGGCGGCCCCCCCTGACGACGACGACGCGAGCGCTGCGCCTGCCGCCGGCCTCGACCCGGCCCGCCAGGTCCGCACCCTGCTCGGGCTCAAGCCCGACACCGGCGAGAAGCTCGTCTCCCTCGCCAGCGAGCATCTCGGCCTGGACACAGCCGCAGTCAAGGCGGCCATGACTACGCGTTTTGGACCCCTCCGCAGGGGTGAGAAGCGCAACCCCAGTCAGTACGCCGACTGCTGGGCCCACCTGGTACAGGCCCAGGGCCACGTACGCACCCGGGCCGCGAGCTGATGGGTCCCGCCGACGTCACGGTTCGCGAGTTCCGCCACGGCGGGCGCAACTTCATCCGCGTTGGTGACGTCGTGCATGTCCGTCCCAAGAAACCCGGTGGGCGGGACGGATTCAACGGCCGGGTCCGTCGCATCGTCGCGGCGCGCGACACAGGAGCCGTCAAGGAGGTCGACTTGGTGGTCCTCGATGGTCGCCACCAAGGCGCGCTGCGCGTGCTGCGTCCCGACCGGCTCGAACGCAGGGCCCAGACCCGCAACGGCGAGCGCGTCGGTGTGCGGGCCGGCCAGTCGGTTGCGGACGCGAGCTGATGCTCTTACTCGCCGCGTTGGCGTTCGCCTCGGGTGTCAGTGTTGGCTGGTTGTTGCTCGCCGCCCGCGTGGCGACCGAAACCACCCGGCACGTCTCCCCGGCCATGAGTGTGGACGCACACGCCCTCGTCAACGCCATCTGGTGGCGGTTGCTGCCCTGGCCGTTTCCCCAGGTTGTCGCTCGTCACCGTCGCTCGGGAACACCGCGGCCATGAGTGTGTCCACGTGCCACGGGCCGTGTCCTGGGCACGCTCGCCATTGGTTCTCCCGCTACGGAGCGCCGAGGTTTCGCTTGCCCCGCTGTGAGCGCTGCGGCGGCGCCCAACCCGAATTGGTCGAAGGAGCGTGCCGACATGGTGCTCGCGCAGGGAGAGGCCGTCGTAGCGGCCCTGGAGGCCGACGATCGGCGCTCCTGGTGACCGATGAATGCGCCCTCGGACCAGGGTGCGTCGTTGCGAATGTGCCGCCGGGGCCGAACTGTTGGCACCTTGAGCTGACGTCGTTCGTCGGTATCAGTCTCGGGGCGTCCCACACCTACGCACGCCTTGACCCCGGTACTGCGGACGAGGCTGGCAGAGACAACTACGACGACTTCACCATCGAACGCGTCCTTACCGCTGAGGATGCCCAGGCGTTGGTCGACCGCGACAACACATTCCAGTGGTCCGCCGGCATGACGATTCGGGGTTTCGACACCGCTGACGAGGCGATCGCCGCCGCGACAGCTGTGTTCAACGCCCTGAGCCGCGCGGGTGATTCGCTCGTCCTGTACTCCGACGAGGATGAGAGACTGCTCGCTGGACCCGAAGGGCTCGAGCACGCGTGGCCTTCCCGGATGGGCGCCGGTTGCACCACCCGCCGCTTGACGGCCCTTGTTGAGCGCAGTGGTGAGGGATGGGCGCTCCGCAACCTGGAGGAGTAAACCCGTGCAGACAAGGCCCCAGAGGTGCTGCATGGGTCCCGGACGCCGCTAGGCCTCCGCCACACGAACTCCCGGCCGCCCAGCGCCGCATGGACGTTCTGCTGACGGAGCTTGATGCTGGGTGGCGGTCGTCTCCTCCTCCTCCTCCTCAGCGCCGTCACCTCACGGGCCCTCTGTCATACCCTCGCCGTATACTGGTGGCATGGGACGGGCTCGAGGCGAGCAGGGGAGGGTGTCGGACTCGCACGTCACCGTGGTGCGGGCGTGGGACCTGATCGGCCACGACGGTTCGTTCCGTCTGGCGGGCGGGCGCACCATCTACGAAGCGGTGATGTACAACGAGGCGACGGCCCGCAGCACCCGCGTTCGCCTGGTTCGTTTGGACACGGGCGGCGGCCTGCACCAGGTCAACCGCTGGGTCGATCCCGACACGCCCGTCGAGGTCCTCGAGGATTTCGACGATGCGTAGGGCGTCCCTCGCCGCCGAGATCGACCCGGCCTCGGACTGGTGCCAGCGCTGGGGGCAGCGTAGGCACAGTTGGCGCCATCGCTCCGAGGGCGGGTTCGACGCCTCCCTCTACACCGTCGAGCCCATCGGTGAGCTCGTTGCCAAGAGCTACGTGATCGACCACCACTACAGCGGGACCTATCCCGCCGCCTCCCGCCGCTTCGGACTCTTCCTGGACGACCTCCTGGTTGGCGTCGCCGTCTTCGGCATCCCGGTGCGC
>JAFASB010000128.1 GCA_019244985.1 Acidimicrobiia bacterium
AAGATCGTGTAGATCTTCGAGTCACGGTGCCAACGCTCGACCGGGTATTCCCGGACGTAGCCGTAGCCGCCGAGGATCTGGATGGCCTGCTCGGTCACCCACACCGCGGTCTCGCCGGCGAAGAGCTTGGACATGGAGCCCTCCCCCGCCTCGAACTTCTTGCCATTGCGCCCCATCCAGCCCGCGCGCCACACGAGGAGCCTCGAGGCGTCGATACGGGTCTTCATGTCAGCGAGCTTGAAGGCGATGGCCTGGTTCTCGATGATCGCCCGCTTGAACTGCTTGCGCTCCTTGGCGTAGTCGAGCGCGTACTCGTAGGCGGCGCGAGCGATGCCGACGGCCTGAGCTCCGACGGCCGGGCGGGTCGTCTCGAACGTCGCCATGGCGGCCTGCGTGCGCGACGACTTCCCTTCACGCGCACGCGCCAGGCGCTCGTCGAGCTTGTCCTTGCCGCCGAGCAGCCAGTTGCCCGGGACGCGGCAGTCCTCGAGGATGACCTCGGCGGTGTGCGATGCACGGATGCCGTGCTTCTTGAACTTCTGGCCCTGCCGGATGCCGGGATGGTTCGGGCCGACGACGAAGGCGGCGTGCCCGCGGGAACCGAGGTCGGGATCGACCGAGAGCACGAGGATGTGGACATCGGCAATGCCGCCGTTGGTGATCCACGTCTTGGTGCCGTTGAGGACCCACTCGTCCTTGGCCTCGTCGTATACGGCGCGGCTACGCAGGGACGACACGTCCGAGCCGGCGTCGGGCTCGGATACGCCGAAGGCCGCGAGCTTGATGTCGTCGGGCGTGCCGAAGCACTGCGGCAGCCACTCGGCAATCTGCTCGGCGTTGCCATTGCCCATGAGACCTGCGACGCCGAGGGTGGTGCCGAAGATCGACAGCGCGATCCCGGCGTCGCCCCAGCACATCTCCTCCATGACCATCGGCAGCGTGACGCCGGTCGGGTCGCCGAAGGCGTTGGCAATGAAGTCCAGGCTGTAGAGCCCGACCTTCGCCGCCTCCTCGATCACCGGCCACGGCGTCTCTTCCCGCTCGTCCCACTCGTGGGCCACGGGACGGACGACGTTCTCAGCGAAGTCGTGGACCCACTTCTGGATCTGAAGCTGATCCTCGTTGAGGTCGAGCGAGAACTCGGACATGGTGCACCCCTTGCCTACCCGGTTTGGCGACTCGTAAGTTACCCGAGGGTAACAATACCCGGGGAGGGCCTCAACCCAACCGCTTCGTCAGTCGTAGGGGTGTTCCGCAGCATGGTGGTGACGCCAGCCCACGAACACGGCGCCGCCGAGAATTGCAACGCCGGCCCCGGCGCCGAGAGCCAGTCCGGTGTTCGAGCCCCCGTGACTCCCGATCGACTGGATGGTCTGATCGGGCACGGGTTGCGGCGCGCCGTAACCGGTGGTCTGCGCGCTGCTCTTCGGTGCGTGCGCCGTGAATCCGAGCACAGCGGCGAAGACGACGGTGACGAACAGCAAGAGCGCCAACCTCAGCCGCACTGCGAAGCGATGTTGCAACACCACGATCTTCATCGTCCCATAACGCGACGCCGTTGAGCGCGCAAACGCTCAGATTTTTGTCACGAGCGCCGCGCAAACCGCCATGAACACCGCACCCGCGACATACGGCGCGGCGACACCCACATGTTCGAACAGAAAGCCGCCGACGAGGGGACCGATGACGCGCGCCAACCCGTTCGCCGACTGCTGCACGCCGAGCACGCCACCTGTGCGCTTGGCTCCCGCGCTGCCCGCGAAGGTGGCCGTCAACGCCGGCATCGCCAGGCCTTGGCCGACGACGAGCGCGACGAGCGCGGGGACGAGAAGCCACCACGAATGCACCGCAGCGAGAAGGAGCATCCCCACACCGTTGACGATGAGCCCAAAGCGCAGCGTGCCCGCCTCACCGAAGCGTCGCACTGCTGGATGCACGAGCGACGACTGCACGGCCGCCAGCAGCAGGCCGATGGCGACGAACAAGCCCGCTGTCGATGTGAGCTTGAACCCGAGGCGTGCATGGCCGAACAACGGGAACGTCACCTCGAACGCACTGAAGGCGACGAGCGAGACGAACGCGACGACGAGAAGCGTGGGGACGTGGCGCACCACGGCCCGACTGCTCTCGACGACGACCTCGTCCTCGAGCCCGGTCTGGGGAGTCCACGGCGGAGTGGCCGCCACGCCGGCGCTGCGACGGTTGGTCTCCGGCAGGCGGCGGAGAGCGACGAGGGCGTTGATGCCGGCGATGGCGGCGGCTACGAAGAACGGCAGTCGCGCGTCGACCAAGGCGGCCAGGGCGCCGATCGCAGGACCGGCGACGAATCCGACGCCGAAGGCGGCGCCCAGTAGACCGAACAGCCGCGCTCGTTCGGCCGGCGGGGCAACGTCGGCGACTGCCGCGTGGGCGACCGACACGCTTGCCCCCGACATACCGTCGACGATGCGCCCCGCGAACAACAGCGGGAGCGCACCAGCGAGACCGGTGAGCAACGTGCCGACAGCCGTTCCGACCAGCGACAGAATCAACACCGGTTTGCGCCCGACGCGGTCGCTGACTCGTCCCCACAGAGGAGCGAAGACAAGCTGCGCCAACGAGAACGACGCGAACAGCGCACCGATGGTCGCCGCGCTGGCATGGAACCGCTCGGCGTAGAGCGGCAGCAACGGCAGCACGACGCCAAACCCGATCAGGTCGACGGCGACCGTCGTCCAGATGGTGCCGAACCCGGGCGGCAGCGGGCGGCGCTCGCCGCGGGATCGCATGACCTCAGGCAAGGTGGGCAGCGCCCGCGACGTCAAGTCGGGTCCGGCGAGACGCGAAAAGAGCCGCCCGCAGGCGGCTCCCTTTGCGTCCTCGGTGGACTATGCGGAGCGCACGTTCGCGGCCTGGAGACCCTTGGGTCCCTCCTGCACCTCGAACTCGACCTTCTGGCCTTCCTCGAGCGTTCGCCACCCGTTCATCTGGATGGCGGTGTGATGGACGAAGACATCGGGTGCTCCGTCGGGCTGTGAGATGAACCCGAACCCCTTCGCCGAATTGAACCACTTGACCGTACCGATGGCCACGCTGGCGTTCTCCCTTGTTCCGCTGCTGATCCGGAGGGAATCGCTGCGGGCACGCCAACACCACTAGTTCCCTCACTGCCGAACCTAGCAGCGGCCGTCCGTCGCGAACCCTGCCGGATCAGCGGTCGCTCGATGAGAACGTACGTGCCCCACGCAGACAACAACGTGAGGATTGTCGTCAGGGTGAAGACCGGCCAGAAGTGCGAAAAGTAGGGGTGGCCGCCGACCCACTTCTCGACCTGGAATATCCACGGCACCTGCCACAGATAGATGCCGTACGAGATCAGACCGAGGGCGTGGAGGGCGGGCGACGCGAGCCATCGGCGTATGACGCCGCCCTCGTCCTCGTGAAGCACGGCTGGGGCCACGAGCAGTGCGCCGATCGTGCCGGCGAGCAGATGGTGGACGAAGTACTTGCCGGACGACACGTCTGCCAGACCCAACGGCATGCCGAGGTTGGACACGGCGACAAACAAGGCCACGGCGCTCCCCCACCAGACCGCGCCATCTTTGGGGACGCTGGCCCACCACGAGCCTGCGCGCCCTTGTTCCACGGCGACACTCATCACCGCGAAGAGCATCCCGAGGGCGAAGACGTCGAAGTAGGCGGGCAGCCAGTTGTTGGTCAGCGTCCAGCCGTGCGAACTGGTCGTGACTCGGAACGCGCAACTGCCGAGATACAAGAGGCCGACACCCACGAGCTCCTTCCGCAACGGCGACTGCCACTTCGCCCACCTCCGCAGCAGCAGCGCGTACAGCGGGAGGACTGCGTAGAACGAGATCTCAGTGCACAGCGTCCACGCCGGGACCAGCCCCCCGAGCAGTCGCTGCTTGCTGTAGATCTGCGTGAGGCTGAAGAACACCAGCCCGTCGACCGCGCGCGGCGCGGTGGCCTGATAGAACACATAGAGCACGGCGAGAAGCACGAACCAGTACGCCGGGAAGATCCGCAGGAACCGGCGCTTGAGATAGCTACCGACGGCCGGCCCAGGCGTTCCCGCCAAATGGGCACGCACGAACGGCCGGTACAAGAGGAAGCCGGACAGCACGAAGAAGACGTCGACACCGACGTCGAGCTGGAAGAAGTACTTCCCGGCGCCGGTGCGTGTGTTCAGCCCGGTGAGCGTCGCCACGTGGAAGAAGAGCACGATTCCCGCGGCGAGGGCGCGCAAGCCGTCACACCCGGGGAACCGGCGGCGGTGGGCGGTCACAGCTCACTCCGGGCGCGGACCAGCGACACGGCGACGGCAATGACCGCAACCATTGCGAACAGCTGGGCCGGCGCGCCGAAAGCGCCGCTCCCCGACCCCGGGAGCCGGCCGGGACTGAGGAAGACGGCGACCCCAGCCAGGGCGAAGGACGCCGCCGCCACGTGGGCGAGCGAGAGGTACCGCCGCAAGAGAAGCAGTGCCACGCATGCGAGAACACCCACGACCCCGCCGAGCACACCCGACACGGCGAGCGCTGCGGCCACACCCACGGCGTGGGTCGCCGCTGACGCCGGCGAAACCAGGTCATCGGCTTGCGGGGCGCGGGCACGGCGATGCCACCCCGCCAATGCCAGGACGATCAACACGACGACGCCGGCAAGCCCGCCGACGAGCAGGAGCGTGTACGTGTGCCCCGGTGTGAACGCAAGATGGACGAGTCCGCCGGTGCCGGCGGGGACCAGCCACGCCTGGCGCCAGCCGTCGAGGCGGGCAGCCTGGAGTCGGTGACCGTGCAGCGTCGCCGTCCATCCGCTGTTGAAGTTCTCGCTGAGGGCGAGGAATGACGCGCTCCCCGGCCCGATCCGCACCCGGCGGGACTCGCTGCCCCACGTCCCGGCAACCGTTGCCGTACGCGCATCGGCGACCGGCGGGAGCTGCGCCGGTGCGAGCATCGCGGTCGTGAGCACAAGGCCGCCCTGGGCGGCACTGTTCAGGCGGTGCTCGCCGGCTGCAAGGTGCAGGGGTGCGCCGCACGACGACACCCGCAGCGGCGCCACCGTCTGCAGGTTCCCGAACGTTCCGTCGACCGATGTGGCGAGCGGCGTGCCGTCGACGGTGATTGTCGGCCCGTCTCCGCAGTCGAGGTGCACGAAACCGCTCGGCGGTGACGCACGCAGGTCGTCGAGGGCGGGGAAGCGAAGCTCGCCGACGCCGACCGCCAGCTGCGTCGCGTAACCCGGTGCCTTCGCGCCGGCGTCAGTCGGTGCGGTTGCGAGGAACGTCACCGTGACCTGGTTGGCGCGCAGCGCTTCGAACGGCACGACGTCACCGGATCCGACGTCGACGTCGCGCACCGCGAGGCCGCTCTGCAGGCGGAGCTTCAGAGGGCGCAGCGCCGGGCCAGCCGGCGCGGTCACTTGGATGCTGTCGAGCGTGCGCGTATCCGGCCAGCTCAACTGGATCGACGGCTCCCGGTCGTCAGCGCTCGCCAACCACGTCGTCGACGGATCGCCGTCGACCAGACTGCGCGCGCCGAACGCCGGAATGCCTCGCCACGTCGAGCTGGGCGCAACCTGGAGGTCCGACGACGGTGTCAGGACGTCGACAAGGTGGTCGAGCTCGAAGCCCGGCACGGGCAGCACGGTGCCGGTGATGCTGAGGTCGGCAGCTCGCGGCAGCGAGAAGATGCGGTTGAGCGCCGTCTCCTCGTCGGCGTGCAGCAGGTCGTAGGGGTCGGAGCGCTCCCGGCTGAGCACGACGACGTCCGCGGCAGGAGAAGCGGAGGCGCGCTGCGCTGGGAGGGCAAGCGTGCGATCGACGTGGACGCCGGGGATCTTGACCTCGCGCAGCCCGGGAAGACCGGGCCCGCCGTCGACCGTCGCGATCGTCAGGCGGACCCACGTCGTCTTGCCGCGCGGGAGTTCGAGTGTCTGGGGCGCCTCGGTCGGCCGGACCGATTGCGTCACCGACCCCGCCGCCGTGGAGATACGCAGAGAGCTGATGCGGGGCCGCGCCGGAGGGTCGAGCATCAGCTGCACGTCGACCGTGCGCGGCGAAATCGCCTTCGCCACCCGCACCTCGACCCACTGGCCGATCGGACCGTTGAGTGAGCCGGTGACCCAGGCCGTGGCCGGGTCGCCGTCGAACGCGGCATAAGGCTGGCGGGCGGACGAGCGCGAAAGCGCGTTCTCATAGGAGGACGCCTCGACCGCCGTCGCCCCGGTCATCTGCGCTGTCGTCTCGCTGTTCGGCTTGTCGACGACCAGCCGCTG